>JBHOQZ010000964.1:0-1803 GCA_042408635.1 Chloroflexota bacterium | reverse complement strand
CGCGCCGGCCGGCCCGCCCCCGCGCACCTGGCTCGACCTGGCGGACCCGAGCTGGCGCGGCCGGATCGGCCTGCTCGACCCGCGGGCCCCCGGCGGCGACTGGCTGGTCCGGCTGCGCCCGGCGCTCGGGGATGAGGCCTGGCAGACGCTGGTCGCGGGGCTGGCGCGCCAGGAGCCGCGCCTCTACCCCAGCTACACCGCCCTGCAGCTTGCGCTGGCTGCCGGCGAGATCGCCGTGATGGCGCCGGCCGTCCCCGGCGCGGTCGAGGCCGCCCGCCTCCAGGGGGCCGAGATCGATTGGGCGCGCTCGCCCGACCCGTTGATCGCCGATCCCGGCTGGGTCGGCGTGCTCAACGCGGCGCCGCACCCGGCCGCCGCGCGCCTGTTCGTCGACTTCCTCCAATCCGAGGCGGGGCAGCGCCTGATCGCGGCCCAGGGGCGCGTGCCGGCGCGGCTCGGCATCGATGTGCCCTATCTCGGCGCGGCACCGCTACGCATCCTCTCCCCGGCCGAGTTGGCCGAGCCGATCAGCCTGCCCCGCGAGATCAAGGGCTGATCCCGGCGGCTGTAACGAATCCGGACCGAGCCGAGTCTGCGAAGTTGGCGTTCGCGTGGTGCGAGGTTGGGCCGGGCACGACAGATGGAGGTGGGCGATGGGCACGGCGGGGGTGCAGGGGCCGCTCTGGGGGGCACGGGCGCGCGACTGGGCCGCCTATCAGGAGGGCACGAGCCGGCCGCTCTACGAGGCCGTTTTCGCCGCGCTCGGCATCGGACCGGGACTGTGGTTGCTCGACGCCGGCTGCGGCGCCGGCCTGGCCGCCCGGATCGCTGCCGAGCGCGGCGCCAAGGTGGCGGGCCTCGACGCGTCGGAGGCCCTGATCGCGATCGCGCGGGAGCGCGTACCGGCCGGCGATTTCCGGGTCGGGGAGATCGAGGCGTTGCCCTTCCCGGACGCGCGCTTCGACGTCGTGACCGGCTTCAATTCCTTCCAGTTCGCCGCCGACCCGGTGGCGGCGCTGCGCGAGGCTCGGCGCGTTGTGCGGCCGGGCGGCCGCGTCGCCATGGTCGTCTGGGGCCGCAGCGCCGACTGCGAGGCGATGGCGGTGGTCGGCGCGATCGTCAAACTGCTGCCGCCCGACCCGCCAGCGGGCACCCCTGCCCCGCCCCCGATCCCGATGGCGGAGCCGGGCGAGCTCGAGGCGCTGATGGCGCGGGCCGGCCTCCGGCCGATCGTCTCGGCCGAGGTCGACTGTCCATGGGAGTACCCCGACCTCGACACCGCCCTGCGCGCCTTCCACGCCTCGGCCCCGCTGGTCCGCGCGGTCCAGCACGTGGGCGAGACGGTGGCGCGGCAGACGCTCACCGCTGCGCTCGCCCCCTATCGGCAGGCCGCCGCGGCCGGCGAGGAGGGCGGCTACGTGCTGCGCAACCGCTTCCGCTACGTGATCGCCGCGCACTGACGCCGGGCGGCACGTCGCGCGGACGTCACGGTCCGCTGGCCGCGACGTCCGCACGGCTCGGGTCTTCGACCCGAGGGAGCAAGGGGGGATCAGCTACGGCCGGTTCGCCGCGGGCGACCTCGCTGCGCCACAGCGGGAGGACGGCGAGCGCGGCAAGGAGGGCGGCCAGCGCCCCCAAGGCGCTCGCCGGGCCCGGCTCGATCCGCTTGCTCGCGGCCAGGGCGAGGATCGAGCCGGGCCCGGCGAGCGCCTTGGGGGCGCTGGCCGCCCTCCTTGCCGCGCTCGCCGTCCTCCCGCTGTGGCGCAGCGAGGTCGCCCGCGGCGAACCGGCCGTAGCTGATCC
>JBHOQZ010000963.1:0-2151 GCA_042408635.1 Chloroflexota bacterium | reverse complement strand
ACCCGCTTGCGGCTGGGGGACCCGGCGCGCTTCAGCCCGTCAAACCCATTCCCCCCGTTCATTCCGCTACTTCCATCAGCCGGCTTCGCACTCTGAGCGCGGGGGTTCACCCCGGCGTGGGCTGGTGCGGCCGGGTCCGGCTGAAGGTTGCAACGATCATCAGCCGGCCGACCGTACCCCCGCACTAAATCCGCAACCTCCATCACCCCGGGGCGGCCGGGTGCGGTCGGGGCCGAAGTGCGGCGACCCCGAGCGGGCCTCGCCTTGACGCCCCCTAGGAGCGGCTGCTAACCTCGGCGGCGAGCCTGTCGGGGCGGGAGGAGGCGTGCGGTTGCGGCACGAGATCGGATTCATCGGCGCGGGCGCCATGGCCGAGGCGATGATCGGCGGCATCCTCAAGCAGGGGCTGCTCGAGCCGGCCCAGGTCGCGGCCAGCCACCCGCGTCCCCGCCGGCGCGACGAGCTGGTCGAGCGCTACGGCATCGCGGTCTCGCCGAGCAACCTCGAGGTCGCCACCTCCGCCCGCATCGTCGCCATCACCGTCAAGCCGCAGGTCACGGTGCCCGTCCTCCACGAATTGCGGGGGCACCTTCGGCCCGAGCAGGTGCTCCTCTCGATCGTCGCCGGGGTCACCATCCCCACGATCGCCAACGCCGTCGAGCACTACGCGATCGCCCGCGCCATGCCGAACACACCGTCCCAGATCGGCGAGGGCATGACGGTGTGGACCGCGACCCACCAGGTCGACGAGGGCCAGCGCGAGGGCGTGCGCCGGATCCTGCGCTCGCTCGGGCACGAGCTCTGGGTGGAGGACGAGCGGTTCGTGGCGATGGCGACGGCGCTGAGCGCCACCGGCCCGACCTATATCCTGCTCGTGATGGAGGCGCTGATCGACGCGGGCGTGCACCTCGGCTTCTCCCGCCACGTGGCCGAGGAGCTGGTGCAGCAGACGATGCTGGGCACGGTCCGCTACGCGATCGAGAGCGGACGCCACCCAGCCGAGCTGCGCAACCTCGTCACCTCGCCCGGCGGCACCTCGGCCGAGGCCATCTACCAGATGGAGAAGGGCGGTCTGCGCACCGTGCTCTCGAAGGCGGTCTATGCCGCCTACCAGCGCACCGTCGAACTGAGCAAGCGGGAGGCCTAGCGGCAAAATGGCGCCCTTCATGCCCGAGCCCGAGGCGTTCGGCCCGATCCCCGGCGGGCTGGCGGCGGTAGGCGGCTACCGCATCGGCCACTGGAGCGAGCTCGAGGCCGCGACCGGCTGCACGGTGATCCTGGCGCCGCCCGGCACGGTGGGGGGCGTCGACGTGCGCGGCGGTGCACCCGGCACGATCGAGACCGACGCGCTGCGGCCCGGCACGCTGGGCGAGGAGGTGCACGGAATCCTCCTCACCGGCGGCAGCGCGTTCGGCCTGGCGGCGGCCACCGGCGTGGTGCGCTACCTCGAGGAGCGCGAGATCGGCGTCGACGTGCGGGTCGCGCGCGTGCCGATCGTGGCGGGCGCGGTGATCTTCGACCTCGGGATCGGCCGCTCCGACGTGCGGCCCGGCGAGGCCGAAGGCTACGCCGCCTGCCTGGCCGCCCGACCGGATGAGGCCGCCGAGGGGAACGCCGGCGCGGGCGTCGGCGCGACGGTGGGCAAGCTGGTGACCCGGCAGTCCGCCATGAAGGGCGGACTGGGGACGAGCGCCATGGCGCTGGGCGGCGGCGTGCGGATCGCGGCGCTGGTGGTCGTCAACGCGCTGGGGGACGTGGTCGACCCGGCGACGGGTGAGGTGATCGCCGGTGCCCGCGACCACGGGACCGGACGGTTCCTCGACGGCCACGGCCACTTCCTCCGCCACGGCCGCCCCCGGTTCGAGCCGGTCACCAACACGACGATCGGCGTGGTGGCGACCAACGCCCGGCTCGACAAGGCCGGGGCCAACCGGCTGGCCGAGATCGCCCACAACGGCCTCGCCCACGCCATCCGGCCCGCCCACACGCCGTTCGACGGCGATACGCTCTTCGCCCTCGGCTCGGCGCGCCCCGACGCGCCGGCGGTCGAGGCCGGCCGGCTGGCGGCGGCGGCCGGGATGGTGGTGGCCGACGCCGTCGTCCGCGCCGTGCGCGCGGCCGAGACGCTCCACGGCGTGCCCGGCCGGCGCA
>JBHOQZ010000961.1:0-2088 GCA_042408635.1 Chloroflexota bacterium | reverse complement strand
GGCGCCGGCGGCCGCCTCACCCCCGGCCGCGTCCCCGGCGGCCCGGCCCGGCCAGGTCAAGCCACCAGCGTTCACGCCGACCTTCGCCTACGCCGACGGCGAAACGGTCTGGGCGCTGGACGCCTCGGCGCGCGAGCGGGCCGAGCTCGTCGCCCTGCCGAAGGGCTCGCAGACCAAGTATGTCGCGTTCAGCCCCGACGGGAAGCGGATCGCCTTCTCGGCGCTGGCACCCTACGTGCGGCGCGGCAACAACGGCGCCGACCTTTGGCTCGTCGGCGCCGACGCGTCCGACCCGCGCCTGCTGGTGCACCACGAGCAGAACGACGCCATCCTCGAGTTCCCCACCTGGTCCCCCGACGGCCGCTACGTCTACTTCAGCCGGAGCCTGCCCGTCTACGACGGCGACCGCTACGTCCGCCAGGACTACAGCGTCGAGCGGGTGCAGGTCGAGGGCGGCCGCGTCGAGCGGCTCCTCACCGACGCCGTCGCGCCCAGCGTCTCGCCCGACGGCAAGTCGCTCGTCTACCTGCGCGTCGACGGCTTCCGCATGCTGCTGACGCTTGCCGACATCGACGGCGGCAACGCCCGGCCCTTGCTCCCACCCGACAAGGAGCTGCCGTTCGTCTGGGGTCCGCTCTTCTCGCCCGACGGCAAGGTGATCTCGTTCTCGGGCGCGGGCGGCTCGAGCGGGGATCCGGCCCAGCCGACGAGTCAGGTGCCCCAGCCGCCGACCCGCGCGGCGCTGGCCCACCCGGTCGGCGGGCCCTGGGAGCTCTACACCGTGCGCGTCGATGGCTCCGACTTCCGCCAGATCACGAACCTAGGCCAGCAGTTCGAGGAGATGAGCCACGCCTGGTCGCCGGACGGCACCCGCATCGTCTTCATCGCGCTCGGCGCGCTCAACCTGATCTCGGCCGACGGCTCGACCATGCGCAGGCTCAGCGACAACACGCCCTACGGCGAGATTAGCTGGTCGCCCACCGCCACCGGACCGCAATGACCGCCCCGCGCCCGAGGCTCGACGAGGCCGACGACCAGCTCGACGACCTCGACCGGCTGATCGAGGGGGCGGAGCCGCCCGCGCCTGCCTCGAGGCCGCCGGGCTACTGGCTCCAGCTCGCGGCGTTCTCGCTGCTGGGGGTGCTGCTCGTCGTCGGCGCCGGGGTGGCGCTCCTGGTCGCCTCGGGCGCGCTCGGCACGCGCCTGCCGCCGCCCGTAGCTGCACCGGCCGGCTCGTTCCCACCCGGCTTCGCCTACGCCGACGCCGACGGCATCTGGGCGCTCAGCGCCGACGGCCGCCTCCGCGCCCGGCTCGTCGCCGGCCAGCGCAATAGCGTGCTCAAGGGCGCGGCCTGGCGCCCCGGCACCGACCAGATCGCCTTCTCCCAGACGGTGCCGTTCCAGCGCGGCGGGGACAACGGCACCGACATCCGCGTCGTCACCTGGGACGGTACAGGCGATCGGGTGCTCGTGGCGCACGAGGCGCCCGACCACCACTTCGAGTGGCCCGCCTGGAGCGCCGACGGCCGCTACCTCTACCTCGCCCACAGCTACCCCCTCACTGAGAACGGTCGGTTCCGCGGGGAGACCGCCGACGTCGAGCGGCTCGACCTGCAAACGGGCGAGCGTCGGCGCCTAGTGGCCGGGGCAACGCAGCCCTCCATCTCGGCCGACGGCCGGCGCCTCGCCTTCCTGAAGGTCTTCCCGTCCGGCACCGTCCAGCTCTGGCTGGCCGACGGCGACGGCGAGGGCGCCGCCCCGGTGCTCGTCGGCTACCAGGAGTTCCCTTACTACCACAGCCCGCGCATCGCGCCTGATGGCCACGCGATCGCGCTCTCGGCCACCGGCGGCATCGGTCCGCGCCGCACCGCCATCAATCCGCCGGGTCTGCTGGCCTGGCTTCGGACGCTGGAGCCACCGGCAGCCGAAGCGCACGGGGGCGGTCCTTGGGAGGTCTTCCTGGTCGACCTGGCGACGGGCGAGCCACGGCGCCTCACCGCCGCCAGCTCCCAGGCGGACGAGCTCAGCCTCGCCTGGTCACCGGACAGCCGCCAGCTCGTCTACCTCACGCGCGGCGCGCTCGGCACC
>JBHOQZ010000960.1:0-2121 GCA_042408635.1 Chloroflexota bacterium | reverse complement strand
CGCGCCGGCGGGGACGGCGCCGCCCCCGCGGCATCCCCAGCCTGGCCGGCCCGTCCGGGGATCACGCCGCCCACAGCCGGGCCAGAGCGCGAGGAGCGGCGCTGAGCGGCCCAGGCGCGTTGACCCGGGCGGACCGCCGAGGTTCTTCGTATTCCCCTTTCATGCCGAAGCGACGGTTAGCGGGCGAGGCGGGTCGGCTCGGGCAGGCCGCCCGAGGCCGGGATCGGCCGGCTAGCGCGCTCGAAGGCGGCGGCAACCCGCGGGTTGTCGAACATAAGCGTGTAGCCGTGGGCTCCGAAGTCGACGAGGCGGACCGGGAACCGCGTGGTCATCAGGCTGTTGGCCCAGAGCGCGAAAACGGCGGCCAGCGCGATCAGCCCGAGCGCCGCCCAGGGCAGCCAGGCGCGCAGCGCCAGCACGTCGTCGCTGCGCGGCAGGAGCGTCTGGACGATGAGCAGACCGGCCGCCAGGGCGAGCGCGCCGGACCAGACGGCCTGCACCGCCGGATCGTAGCGCCGCAGGATCGCCCAGCAGCGGGCGCAGTAGCCAATCGGCACGGTGAGCGTGCGGGTGACGACGCGCCCGTTGACGATCACCGGGCGGCGCAGCCGCAGCAGCACCTCGCGCTTCGGCACGGTCTCCCCGCAGCGCCCGCAGATGTCCGGCAGCTCGGCGCGCTCCCCCAGGTCGAGGCGGATCGGCACCCCCGAGCTCGGGCGCGGCTCGAGCGGACCGCTCATTCCGCCCCCGGTTTGGGCACGAATGGCGGCACGGCGACCAGGTACCAGCGCCCATCGCGGCGCACCACATCGTAACGGGCCTGGAACGCCCGGTCGAGGAAGAGGAAGTTGGCCTGGCGCTCGCGCCGCTGCGGGCGATAGACGCCCCTGGCGCCCACCGTGGCGCGGTCCTCCAGCGCGCTCTCGGTGACGACACGGTCGACCTGTACCGCGATCGTATCAGCGCTGCGCGGCCCGATGCGGTCGAACTCGCCGACAAATGCCTCGGGGAGATAGGTGCGTAGCGCCACCGCCGTCTCCGGGCGATTGCGCATGACCGGGTCGACGAAGCCGGCGCCCTCACCGCGCGGGGCCGCCTCGAGGAAGGCGCGGATCGTCGAGTCGGGGTAGCTGCGATCGACGGCCTGGCGCACCTCGGCGAAGGGGGGAACCCCGAGCGTCATCAGGCCCCAGGCGAGGCAGACGGCCAGCGCCGGGACGCGCACGACCCAATGCCAATCGGGGCGGGGCAGACTAACAAGCATGGCTGGTCCCCTGTATTACGGTTCACCATCAATATAGCCGATCGGTCGTCACAGGGCGCGGTGAACCGCCGGGTTCGGCCGCACTAGGGCCGAGTTCGCCCGGATGGGCGGGATTTTTGTCTTGACAAGAAGAACGCGATGGCTATACTTGCGGACAGGGACGACGGTCCACCGGCGCTGCCTCAGAGCGCAGGTGGGTGGACCCCCAACTACAGGATCGGCGAGGCTGAGGCGGCCAGGGAGGGTCCGCACGGTGGATGGCTGCCACCACTCCACTGACCGGTCCGAGTAGTTGCAGCCCCCCGCATCGCCCACGAGTCGGGCGCGTGGGTCTGGCAGACCAGGCGTCACGAGCGCGGTCGATGGGAGAGGGCGCTGCTTCGACTCTGGCGCTGTGCCCACCTGCCGGGCGGCACGAGCGTCGAAGCATGGAGAAGGCCATTGTCCAGGCTCCGGCTATCCCTGTGTGCCGTTCTGCTCATCGGCATGCAAGTGGCCCCCGCCCTGCACGTCCGTGCAGACGATGTTCCCCTTAACCAGAACGCAGTCGTCTACAACACCAACGGCTCCGGGCTGCGCATGCGGGCCGGGCCGAGCACCTCCCAGCCGGTGGTCGTCACCGTGCCCGAGGGCGCCCAGGTGATGGTGCTCGAGGGACCGACCACCGACAGCACCGGCCAGGACTGGTACCGCGTCTCCTACAACGGCCAGTCCGGCTGGGTCGCCGGCTCGTTCCTCGGCGTGCCGGGCACCGTTCCGGTCACAACCTCGAGCCGGCGACCCAGCCGGACTGGCCGTTGTAGGAGACGCGGTACCAGTCCTGGCCGGTGCTGTCGGTGGTCGGTCCCTCGAGCACC
>JBHOQZ010000958.1:0-5556 GCA_042408635.1 Chloroflexota bacterium | reverse complement strand
CCGCGATCGGGTAGCCGCCGCTCGCTCGGCGCGGGCCGGAAACAGGTCGGGGGTGGCCGAGCGGTGCCGTTGTCGAACGTCAGACGAGGCGGCGGGCAGGTGCGGGCGCGAATGGGGCTACAATGGCCGCAGCGGCCTGCGATCTCTTGGAGACCGGAGGGGCGGAACCCGACCGTGGCGACGGTGATTCAGCTCGACAAGTACAACACCTTTGCGTCGGCGCGGCGAAAGCTGGCGGGCGCAGTGCCACCCGTAGGGCTGGTCGTGCCGGGCGAGTGCGCCGGGGTGCGCCGCCCGATCGAGATGAAGCTGCTGCGGCGGCTGAGCGAAGACCTGGCGCTCGATCTGACGATCATCAGCGCCGACCCCGAAATCCGCCACCTGGCGAACAATGCCGGCCTGCCGCTGTGCTGGACGGTCGGTGGATTCCGCCACCGGGCCCGCCTGCGCGGCGCCGGCAGCCTCGTCGCGATGCTGCGCGCGCTCGACTACACGCGCACGCTGATCGCGGGCCTGCTGCTGGCGGCGCTGTTCCTGCTGCCGCTGGCGGCGGTCGCCTACGCCGTGGTGCCGGTGATGCACGTCGAGATCGCGCCGGTGCGCAACCCGATCCAGGAGACGTTCGAGGTCACGGCTGACCCGAAGCTGCGCGCCATCCGGCCCGACACTGCCGCCGTGCCGGCGCGTACGCTCGTGGCGGAGGTCGAGGGCAGCGACCAGGTAACCACGACCGGGCAGCGCAACGTCCCCGACGCCCGCGCCCAGGGACGCGTGCTCCTCACCAACCGGACCAACGGCCCGCTGGTGGTGCCCCGTGGTACGATCGTGAGCACGGCCAACGGGGTGCAGTTCCAGACGACCGACGAGGTGCGCCTGCTCGCCAGCCGCAACGCGCAGCCCGCCCCGATCGTCGCGCTGGAGCCGGGCCGGGTCGGCAACGTCGAGCGTCAGGCGATCCGCACCGTCGAGGGGCCGCTGAAGGACCAGGTGGCGGTCTCGAACGACGCGCCGACCACCGGCGGTTCCGAGCGACCGGCCAACGTGGTGGCCCCGCGCGACCACGAGCGCCTCGAGCAGGGGCTGATCGAGCGGCTGCGCACGCAGGCGCTCTCGCAGTTGCGCAGCCAGCGCGGCGACGGCGAGGTGCTGATCGAGCCGACGGTCGTCGTGAGCGTGACGGAGAAGATCTTCAGCCGGCGGGTCGACGAGCCGGGCAACGACGTCTCGCTGCGCGCGCGCGTCCAGGCGTCGGCGCTCGCCTACGCCCGGCGCGACATCGAGGAGCTGGTGCGCGTGACCTGGCAGTACAAGGTCGGGCCCGACTACACGATCACGATCGCCTCGCTGCGCGCCGACGCCCCGCAGCTCATCGAAGTAACGGGTAACGGCGTGCGCCTCGGCATCCCGGTCTCGGGTACCGCCGCCACCAACGTCGACCCCGACGCGATCAAGAGCGCCCTGCGCTGGCGCACGGCCGAGGAGGCGATGGTTTACCTGCGCGAGCACCTCGTGCTCACCGCACCGCCCGACGCCTGGATTGAGCCGAGCTGGGCCACGCGCGCCCTGCGGATCGACCTCCAGCAGGTCGGCGCGCCGCCGAGGCGATGAGGGCGATGGCGACCCGGTCGTCCGCCCGGGCGCGGTGGCGACCGCGCGGCAGATGTCTTGCACACCCACGTGGCCAACTCGGGCCGATCCAGCCGGCCCGGAGATCCTGCGGCACGGCAGTCGGGGCCGGTAGGAGCGCAAGATGCGCCTGATCGGGCTCGACGTCGGCGACCGGCGCATCGGCGTGGCGGTGAGCGACCCCTCCGGCCTGATCGCGACCGCGCACAGCGTGATCGAGCGCCAGTCGTTCGCGCGCGACGCCGAGCGCGTGGCCGCGCTGGCACGGGCGGAGGCGGCCGAAGGGTTCGTGCTCGGCCTGCCACGCCGGCTGAACGGCACGCTCGGCGACCAGGCGGCGAAGGTCGAGCGGTTTGCCCGCGAGCTGCGCCGGCACACCGACCTGCCGATCGACTACTGGGACGAGCGGCTGAGCAGCGTCGAGGCGAACCGCGCGCTGCGCGACGCGGGGGTGCGCGGACAGCGGCGGCGCGGCCTTATCGACGCGGCCGCCGCCACGCTCATCCTGCAGGGCTACCTCGACCGGCAGCGGGCCGACGCGGCCCGCCATGCCGCTCGGGACGACGTCCACCCGGACTGTCGCCCGAGAAGCAGCGGGTAGAGCTCGGGCTGTCGCCCGAGAAGCAGCGGGTAGAGCTCGGGCTGTCGCCCGAGAAGCAGCGGGTAGATCAGATTCGGGTGAAGCAAACGGTGCGACTCGTCGTCGTCGTGATCTTTCTCGCCTTCGTCGGCGCCTGCGGGCTCCTCTCCTACGTCGCGGCGGGCAACCTGTCGGCGCTCGGTGGTCGCGCCGCCAGCGCGGTGATGGGCGAGCCCGATACCCCGGTCAGCAGCGACCCCACGCGGGTGCTGTTCGTGGTCGAGCCGGGCCAGTCGGCCACTGAGATCGGGGAGGCGCTGGCGCGGGCGGGCCTCGTGCGCAACGCCAACGCCTTCCGCAGCGCGGTGCGCGCGCGCGGCGCTGAGAGCCGGATTGCGGCCGGCGAGTACGAGCTCAGCCCGAGCATGCGGCCGTCGGAGATCGTGGCGATCCTGGCCGAGGGGCGGCAGGCGACGATCGTGCTGACGGTGCCCGAGGGGCGGCGGCTGGCCGAGATCGCCGATCTGGTGGCACTGCGCACGCCGATCACGCGCGAGGCGTTCCTGGCCGAACTTGACGTAGCCAGGTGGTCCGACCGCTACGAGTTCCTGCGCGGGAACCCTGCGCCCGCCAGCCTCGAAGGCTACCTGTTCCCCGACACCTATCGCCTGCCCCGCAGCGTGACCGCGGCTGGGATCGTCGAGCGGATGCTCGACACGTTCGGCCGGCGCGTCCCCGTCGAACTGCGGGCGCGCGCCGCCGACGTCGACCTGACGTTTCACCAGGTGCTCACTCTCGCCTCGATCGTCGAGCGGGAGGCGGTACTGGCCGAGGAGCGCCCGCTCATCGCCGGCGTCTACCTCAACCGCCTGCGCGCGGGGATGCGCCTCCAGGCGGACCCGACGGTGCAGTTCGGCCTGCTTGGACCCGGCGCGGCTGTGCGCCCGGCCAACGGCGGCTACTGGAAGCAAGACCTGTCGCTCGCAGACCTCGAGGTCGTCTCGCCCTACAATACCTATGCCCGCGCCGGACTGCCGCCTGGTCCGATCTGCAACCCCGGCCTCGCGTCTATCCAGGCGGTGCTCGAGCCCAATGAGCACGACTACTTCTACTTCGTCGCCCGGGAGGACGGCAGCCACGCCTTCGCGCGCACCCTGGCCGAGCACAACGCCAACGTCGCCCGCACCGCCCGCTGAGCGGGCGGTGCCGTCGCGCGGCTCCGGGTGGTCGGTGCCCTGTCGGGTGCCTACCCCCGCGACAGGCGGCGCTCGCGGGCGGCTTGGCGGCGGCGCTGGAGGCCGTACTTGAGGATGCAGACGATCGCCTCGACGCCGTCGCGCCAGTTGATCTTCTTGCCTTCCTCGTAGCTGCGGCCGGCGTAGGAGATGCCGACCTCGTAGATGCGCAGGCCCCGGTGCGCGATCTTGGCCGTCACCTCCGGCTCAAAGCCGAAGCGGTTCTGTTCGAGCCGGATCGCCTGGATCACGTCGCGCCGGAACAGCTTGTAGCCCGTCTCCATGTCGGTCAGGTTGAGGTCGGTCAGCATGTTGCTAAGCGTGGTTAGCAGGCCGTTACCGACCGCGTGCCAGAAGTAGAGCACGCGGTGGGAGGTGCCGCCGACGAACCGCGAGCCGTAGACGACGTCGGCGCCGTGCTCGAGGCAGGGTTGGAGGAGGAGCGGATAGTCGCGCGGGTCGTACTCGAGGTCAGCGTCCTGGACGATCACGTAGTCGCCCGTCGCGGCGGCGATGCCGGTGCGTACCGCCGCGCCCTTGCCGCGGTTGCGCGGCTGGAGGAAGACGCGCAACGCCCCGGCCGGGTACCGCTCGACCAGGCGGCGCAAGAGTTCGCGGGTGCCATCAGTCGAGCCGTCGTCGACCACGATCACTTCCTTGCGGATGGGCACCGCCATGACGCGCCCCACCACCCGCTCAATCGTCGCCCGCTCGTTGTACACCGGGATGACCACCGACAAGGTGAGCGCCTCGGTGCTTGGTAACTGCGTCGGCAGCCACGGTGTCAGCAGCTCACGCCCCTCGTACGCCGTCTGACCGTCCACCCCTCCGGGCAGCCCTGCCTTCCCTGTCATCGACGCCGTACCATACCTCCCGCTGGGCAACCACGTTGTGCCGGTCGGGCAGAAACGCTCCTGCCCTCCCGCGACTCGCACCACCCGGGCAGTTGATGCTGGAGCTCGCGATCCGGGCGGTGCCGGAGCAGCGGCCCGGCACCGCCCGCCCGGCCAAAGCGGCATACCTCCGCCAATCGCTCGACCGACCGACTCCCACAGCCTACCCGCGGCGCACCCCGGCGTCAAATGTAACCGCCGCGTGAAGCATTGCCCTGCCGGCGCGGGAAGGGATTGCTCCCCGACCCGCTCAGCGCTATCTTGGCAGAGACGCGGTCAAAGACCGTTGGGCGCGGCCCGGCCGGTCTCACGGGGAGTGCGCTCGGCACGGGATCGCTCGAAGAGGGGGTCGGTTGCGGTGGAGGGTAGCATGGTCCCTGGCGCACGGGGCAGGCCCGCGGCCGGCCTGTTTGCACTCACCTTCTTGCTCATCGTCGGCATGGTCGGGGCCGCCTGGCCCCACCTGGGTGCACACTTTCGGCTGTCGGGCTCTTGGCACGCCCCACTCGACCGACCGGCGGATCAGGCCGTCTCCCTGCTACCGGCAAACCCGCTCGCCACGTTCCGCAGCGTGGTTGGGAACGGGAAGAACCGGATTGAGGTGGTATCGCTTGCCGCCGACTCAGCGCCACCGGGTGCCACCGGCTCGACCGAAGTTCTGCGCGTAGTAGTCCGCGACACGAACGGGCAAGGTTGGCAAACCCAGGTGCGCTGGCTCAACACCCGGCCGATCGTTGCGGGCGACACAATCCTGGTCCGTTTCTGGGCACGGGCGCTGGAGTCGACGTTCGACACGGGAGAGGGAAACCTCCAGATCGTCATTCAACAGGGGCGGCCGCCGTGGCAGATCTCCAGCGAGTTCACCCTCGCGGTGCAGCGCTCCTGGCAACATTTCGAGGTGCCGATGCGCCTCGAGATGGCGTACGACGCCGACGGCGCTCAGTTAGCGCTCAACCTCGGGTTCCACCCCCAGGTGGTGGAGCTGGGGGCGGTTGAGTGGCTCAATTACGGCCGCGCCATCAACCCCGCGAGCCTGCCCCAGACCGCAGTCACCTACGGCGGACGGGAGAGCGCCGCGGCCTGGCGCCTGGCCGCCGCCGAACGGATCGAACGGCTGCGCAAGGCAAACGTGACCATCCGCGTGGTCGATGCCACCGGGCACCCGATCGCGGGGGCCAGGGTGAAGGCCCGGATGACCCGTCACGCCTTCGGGTTTGGCACG
>JBHOQZ010000955.1:0-8071 GCA_042408635.1 Chloroflexota bacterium | reverse complement strand
GGCGCCGGGTCGGCCGCCGCCACCAGCTCGACGTCGCCGGAGCGCCGGCAGGCGGCGGCGTGGCGCAGCCCCGCCTTGCCCAACCCGATCAGCCCGATCCGCACCATCCCCGTCTCCTACTGTTCGGTCAGGATCGCCTCGACGGTGATGTCGTTGGGGTCGCGCGCCGAGGCCGCCGCGTACAGCTTCTCCAAGATCGCGGGCACCGCCGCCTGCAGCGCCGCCTCGTCGGCGGCCAGCACGCGGCCGTGCTCGACCACCGGCTGGCCGTCGATCCAGACGCTCGCCACGTCCTGCCCCGCGGCGAGCGTGACCAGCGCCCGGATCGGGTCGAGCACCGGGCCGATGTGGTAGCGGCCGAGGTCCACGCAGACGATGTCCGCCCGCGCGCCCGGCGCCAGCCGTCCCAGGTCGTCGCGCTGGAGCGCCCGCGCGCTCCCCAGCGTGGCGCAGTCGAAGACCTGGCGCGCCGTCGGCTCGACCGCGTCGCGGCCGACCACCTTGCCGACGATCCAGGCGAGGTGCATCTCCCGGATGATGTCAGCGGGCCAGATGTCGCAGCCGATGCCCACGTTCACCCCCGCCCGCAGGTAGCGCGGCAGCGTGTGGAGCGCCTCCCCGGTGCGGGCGAAGGGGAGCGGCGAGTGCGCCACCGAGGCACCCGAGCCTGCGATGAGGGCCAGGTCGCGGTACGGTTCCCCGCCGACCGCCGGGTGGCCTGAGACGTAGATGCAGTGGCCGAGGATCACCTCTGGCCCGAGAAAGCCGATCCGGTGCAGGTGCTCGACCGGCGTCGCCCCGTAGCGCTCGCGGATGAGGCGCACCTCGTGGGCGTACTGGGCGGTATGGAGCTGGATGAGCAGGCCGTACCGCGCCGCCGCCTCCTTCGTCGCGCGCAGCAGCTCCGGCGAGCAGTTGTCGGTGGCGTGCGGGCAGAGCAGCGTTTGCACCCGGCCGCCGTGGCCCCCGCGGTGGTCGAGGCAGAAGCGCACCGCCTCGCGCAGCCCCGCCATGCCCATCGCCTCGTCCCACCACCAGTCGCGCGAACCGTCGGCGTGGGCGTAGGCGCGGGCGCTGCGGTAGGAGAGCGCGAGGTAGACCCGGGCACCGAGCCGGCCGGCGGTCTCGGCCAGCAGCGCCTCGTCGTCGGGCGGGTTGCCCAGCCACCAGACCGGCCCTGAGCCCGCCGCGTCGACGATGGTGGTCGCCCCGCACTTGAGCATCTGCACCAGCGAGTACTCGGCGCTCAGCCGCTGCTCCTCCGGCGTGAGCGTGGGCTCCAGAAAGAGCGGCGCGCGCTCGACGAACGCCCGCGACGGGGCGAACCGTCGGTGGCGCGGGATATCGACCAGCGGCGCCATGATCTCGACGCCGATGTGGCCGTGTAGGTTGATGAAGCCCGGCGAGACCAGCCAGCGGCGGTCCTCGACAATGCGGTCGGGCGTGCCCTCGAACCGTTCGCCGGCGTAGATGACGCGCGCGTCCTCGAAAGCCACCTCGCCGCCGGGCACCACGCGGTGGCCCGCGCCGTCGTGGGCAACCACCCAGCCCCCGCGGATCAGCGTGATCATGTCCGTTTCCGCCTCGCCGCTGCGCCTGTAGCTCTACCCCGCTTGGTCGGCTCGCCCCGCGTGTTCGCGCGAAAGGGCCCAGCGTGCCGGTCGGGTCGCGGCGCCGACCGGCCTCGCCGCCCTACTCGATCGTCTGCTGCACCTCGCCGAAGAAGCAGGCCCAATCGCCCTGGTAGACGCAGGGCTGCGTGCGCATGCCGAAGATCTGACCGTCGCAGGGCGCAACCACCTCCTCGAGCACGCGCCCGTAGAGGTCGCGGATCGTCGCGAGCCGCGTGCCCGCCCGGATCGGCGTCCGGTACAGCACGTCCGGCTCGGGCACGAAGAAGCCGCCGACGCCGGCCAGGACGGTGCGCTGCACGCCGAGGTGCCAGCGCTCGCAGCGCCGTGCCTCCCCCTCGAACATCCGGTAGCAGCGCAGCACGTTCAGGAAGGCGTCCTTGAGCGTGTCGGCGTTGGCGTGGAAGACGTCGGGGAGGGTGGCGCAGATACCGCCCAGCTCGACCGTGATCGCCGGTCGGCCGAGCTCGGCCATGGCGGCGGGCGGGCTGCCGCGGCTGCCCAGCGGCTTGAGGATGAGGTCCCAGCCCGGCCCCATCGCCTTCGCCAGGTCGAGACCGGCCTCGGTGCCGTTGTAGAACTGAGCCTGGGCGAGGTACGAGTGCGCGCCGCCCGAGTGGATCGCGATCAGCATGTCGGCGCAGCCCCGCAGCGCCTGCCAGTGCGCCCAGGCGACGCGCTCGCTCGGGTAGCCGTCGGCGCGCCCTGGGTAGATCCGGTTCATGTCGTAGGTGAAGCCGTCGAACGGGTTGCCACGCTGCTGCGCCTCGAATGCCGGGACGTTGTGGACCGGCACGCAGACCAGCGCGCCGCACAGGCGCCGCGGCTCGACCTCGGCCAGCAGCTTGAAGATCGAGAGCGGCCCCTCCGGCTCGTCCCCGTGGATCGCGCCGTCGATCCAGAGGACCGGGCCGTCGCCGGCACCGTTGACCACAATCACCGGGATCGCCAGCGCCTCCCCGCCGGGCCGACGCGTCACCTCGATCACCCCGTCAGCGCGGCTGCCCGGCTCGGCCGCCGCCGTGCCGACCTGCAAGCGCGTCGCCATCGTCGCACCCCCTCGTCAACCGTGCTCCACTCCCGCAGGCCGACCACCTCGACCCCCCTGCGCTCGGCAGGGCAAGCTAACCATGCTCAGTCGGCCTTGTCAACTGTCGACACGTAGCGGATGAGGTCGACGCCGCCGGGCCGCGTCGTCATAATCCCCATCACTCCGGCGATGGCTCGGCTCGATGGACGGTCCGTGCGTGCGTGAGTGCGAACCCGACCGCAGCCTGCACAACGGGAACGCCGTGAGGCTGGACGACGAGCAGCAGCAGGCCCACGCCACCGCTGGTCTTCCCAGCCTCGGCTGAGCCGGGCGGGGCCGTCGATCCGCGCGGGCTTGGCGTCCGGCGGCCGATCGCGGTTCAATCACGCCAGCGGCAGCAATCAGGATGGGGAAGGAGCGAGGCAGCCATGAATGTGAAGACGGCGGACGTGGTCGTGGTCGGGGCAGGCGCCAACGGCACCAGCACCGCCTACCATCTGGCACAGGCCGGCGCGGGCCGGATCGTGGTCGTCGAGCGGCAACACATCGCGGCCGGCGCGACCGGCAAGAGCGGTGCGCTCGTGCGCATGCACTACACCAACGAGCCCGAGACGCGGCTGGCGGTGGAGAGCCTGAAGTACTTCGCCAACTGGCGCGATGTGGTCGGCGGCGACTGCGGCTTCCAGAAGATCGGCCTGCTCGTTTTCACGCCGCCCGACTACCGTCACCACCTTGAGGCGAACGTGGCGATGCAGCGAGATTGCGGCGCTAACGCCTTCGTCATCACCGCCGAGCAGGCGAAGGAGCTCGACCCGTCGCTCAACGTCGGCGACGTGACCCACCTCGCCTACGAGCCGGACTCCGGCTACGCCGACCCGAACGCGACCGCCTACAGCTTCGCCCGTGCCGCCATGGATCGCGGCGTGGAGTTCCTGCTCGACACGCGCGTTGACCGCATCCTCGTCGAGGGCAACCGGGTGCGCGGCGTCGAGACCACGGCCGGCCGGATTGAGGCGCCCGTCGTCGTGGTTTGCGCCGGCGCCTGGGCGAATGCGCTGTTCCAGCCGCTCGGCATCGACCTGCCGCTCGTGCCGAGCCTGGCGCGCGTCACCGTCTTCCGCTGGGCGATGGAGCGCTCACCGCAGCACCTGACCTACATCGACCGGATCAACGGCACCTGGGCGCGCCCGACCGACGGCACCTGCACGCTGATCGGGGCCGAACAGGGCGTGCGCCCGGCCGACGACCCCGATAACTACTCCGAGGCGGTGTCGCAGGAGTACATCGAGCGTTGCCGGGAGCGCCTGGTCAGCCGCTGGCCGGTGATGCGCCACTCGCACGTGCGAGGCAACTGGGCCGGCATCCTCATGCGCAGCGCCGATAGCCGCCCGATCATCGACCGGCTGGCGCCTTACGAGGGCCTCTACTGCATGACGGGCGACAGCGGCACCTCGTTCAAGACGAGCCCGGCGATCGGCCGCTGCCTGGCCGAGTGGATCACCGAGGGCGCGCCGCGCACGGTCGACCTCACGCCGTTCCGCGCCTCGCGCTTCGCCGAGGGCAAGCCCTGGGTCGACGAGCACGACTACGGCGTCGAGAGCGGCACCATCTCCCGCTAACGCGTGCCCGATGATGAGACGCAGGTACCGGGTAGCCGCCCCCGAGAACAGACAGAGCACGGGCGGCTACCCGGCGCGCTTCATCCACGGATCGAGGGCGTCGCGCAGGCCGTCCCCGAGGAAGTTGAAGGCGAGCACGGTCACGGAAAGGGCGACGGCGGGCGAAATGAGCATGTGCGGGTTGGCGCGCAGCTTCTCCAGCGCCTCGGCGATCATCAGCCCCCAGCTCGGCATCGGCGCAGCCGCACCCAGCCCCAGGAAGCTGATCCCCGCCTCGTAGAGGATCGCGCGCGGGATGCCGAGAGTCGCCGCCACCACGATCGGCGCGATCGTGTTGGGCAGGATGTGGCGGAACATGATCTGCCGATTGGTCGAACCGAGGCCGCGTGCCGCCTCTACGAACTCCTTCTCGCGCAGCGAGAGCGCCTGCGCCCGGACGATCCGGGCGACGGTCAGCCAAGAGACCAGCCCGAGCCCGATGAAGACGCCGACTAGGCGGCCGGTCGCGTTGTTCAGGTTGGCGATCGCGGCCATGAACCCGGTCTGCTCCTGCTCCAGCACCGCCCGCAGGTAGGTCATCAGGATGATCACGAACAGCAGGCTCGGGATCGAGTAGAGCACGTCGACCGTGCGCATGATCGCGGCGTCGACCTTGCTCCCGTAGAAGCCGGCCAGCAGCCCCGCTGGCACGCCGATCAGGAGGATCACGAGCTGCACGACGATGCCGACCGTGAGCGAGATCCGCGCGCCGAAGATCAGCCGGCTAAGGATGTCGCGGCCGAGCTGGTCCGTGCCCAGGAGGTAGCGGCCGCCCGGCGCCTGGGTGATGGCGTCATAGTGCTGCTCGTCGTAGGGGTAGGGCGAGATGAGCGGCGCGCAGATCGCCACCAGCGCTAGCAGGCTGATGAAGATCAACGAGGCGAACGCCACCCGATTGCGTCGCAGGCGCCGGAAGGCGTCCGACCAGAGGCTGCGGCCGCCGGCCGCCACCGCACCCCGCGCCGCCGCGCCAGCGGCGACGGCACCCGGCCGAGTCGTCGATTGTTCCAACGGGTCGTCCTCCTGGCACTAGGCTGCGGCCGATCGGCCGCGGGCTCGCCCCCGCGCGGTTGGAGCCGGCCCGGTGGGCGGCCTAGCCGCTGACGCGTGGATCGACCAGCGGGTAGAGCAGGTCTACGATCAGGTTCATGAAGGTGATCACCGTGCCCAGGAGCAGCACCGTCCCCAGGATCACGGGGTAGTCGCGCCCGGAGATGCTCTGCACGAACACTCGCCCGAGCCCCGGCACATTGTAGATCGTCTCGACGAAGAACGAACCGGTGATGACGTCCGCCAGCACGATGCCGCCGACCGTGATCACCGGCAGGAGCGAGTTCTTGATCGCGTGGCGCAGAATCACAGTGCGCTCGCGCAGCCCCTTCGCCCGCGCCGTGCGCACGTAGTCGGCGTGCATCACCTCGAGCAGGCTGGCGCGGGTGTAGCGCGCCAGCACCGCCGCGGGGAAGAGCGCCAGCGCCGCCGCCGGGATGATCGCGCGTGGACTGACGATCCCGTCCCAGCCGCCGGTCGGCACCAGGCGCAGGTAGCTGGCGAGGAAGAGGACGAGCAGCGAGGCGACGACGTAGGAGGGTGTCGAGATCCCCACGACCGAGGTGAACGTGGCGACGTAATCGACCCAGGTGTTGTGCCGGATCGCGCCCAGGATGCCGAGCGGGATGCCCACCACGATCGCGATCAGCATTGCCACCAGCCCGAGGCTGAGCGAGATCGGGAACGTCTGGCGCAGGATATCGGCTACCGTCCGGCTGCGCTGCGAGAACGACGGCCCGAAATCCCCCTGGAGCGCCTTCCAGAGATAGTCGGCGTATTGGACGTAGAGCGGCCGGTCGAGCCCGTAGGCCTTGTTCAGTGCCTCGACCACGGCCGGCGGCAGCGGCTTGTCGGCGTCCCAGGGTCCGCCCGGCGTGGCGTGCATGAGCACGAAGGTGATCGTGTAGATCGCCAGCAGCGTCGGCACGAGCGCGAGCAAGCGCCGCACGATGAACCCACGTCGCGTCATCTGTGCCTCCGGCGCGCCGCCTCTCAGCCCGGTAGGCACGCCTCCGGCGCCGCCCGAGACGGCGCCGGAGTTCCTGGCCGGGTCGGCACCCGCGCCCGGCAGCCGTCGGGCGCGGGCAGCGGCGGCTAGTCCTCGATCGAGATGTACTTGAGCCAGGTGCGCCCGAGGATGGGATAGTGGTAGACGCCCTTGAGCTTCGGGTTGATGAGGAAGAAGCGCTTGAGGTTGTAGAGCGGGATGGCCGGCACCTCGCGCACGAGGATCGCCTCGGCCTGCTTGTACATCTCGATGCGCCGCTGGACGTCCGTCATACCGCGCGCCTGGTTCACCAGCCGGTCGAACTCGTCGTTCTTCCAGCGCGTGAAGTAGAAGTTCGACTGCGATTCCCAGGCGAAGTTGTGCCAGTTCGCCGGGTCGCCGTAATCCGACCCCCACCAGGTGTAGTACATGTTGAACGGCGCGGTCTTGCGGCCCGCGCGCCACTCGGCGAACGCCCGCGGCTCCAGCGCCTCGAGCTTCACGTCCAGCCCGAGCGCCTGCTTCCAGGCCGCCTGCAGGTACTCGCTCCCCTGCTTATCGACCTGGAAGGTGCGGTAGACGAGGGTGAGCTGCGGGAAGCTCGAGCCCACCTGCGCCAGGAGCTGCCGCGCCTTGTCGACGTCCTCCCCGAGCGCAGCCTCCGGGTTGTAGCCGGGGATGTCGGGTGCGAGGATCACCTGCGTCGGCGTGAACGCCCCCTTGAGCACTTGCTCGGCCAGCACCCGCCGGTTGATGCTCATCGAGAGCGCCTGCCGGAAGCGCACGTCGTCGAAGGGCTGCTGGGCGGTGTCGATGGCGACGAACTGGGTCGCCGAGCGCGGGAACTCGCCCAGCAGCTTGCTGAGCCGCGAATCGTTGCGCACGCGCTCGAGGTCCCCACCGGGCACCTCGGCCTGGTCCAGCTCATCGTTTTCGAAGGCGACGATCGCCTGCGCGACCGGGTCGGCGAAGAGCGTGTACTCCGCCCGGACGAGTGTCGGCCGCGGCCCCCAGTAGTGCGGGTTCTGGACCAGCGTCATGCTCTGGTCGTAGTTCCACTCCTTGATCGTGAAGGGGCCATTGGAGACGAAGTTCGCGGCGTCGGTCCACTTCACGCCCGCGCGCTCGATCACGTGGCGCGGCACCGCCGAGAACGTCCAGGTGGCGGCCAGCAGCGGGAAGTACGGCGTCGGACCGACCAGGACGACCCGCAGCGTCTTGTCGTCGAGCGCCTTGATCCCGACCTCCTCGATCGAGTTGAGGCGGCCCTTGACGAAGTCCTGGGCGCCCTTGACCGGGTAAAGCGCCTCGACGTAGTCGGACTTCGTCTCGGGCAGGATGACGCGCCGCCAGCTCCATTCGTAGTCGTAGGCCGTGATCGGCGTGCCGTCCGAGAACTTCACGCCGTCGCGCAGGGTGAAGGTGTACTCCGAGGCGTCGTCGTTCATGACCATCTTCTCGGCCTGGAGCAGCTCGACCTGGCCGGTGCGCTGGTCGATGCCGACGAGCCCCTCGAAGGTGTTCTGGATCAGCTCGAGCGCCGTGCCGCCGTTCGAGACGCCGGGGTCGAGCGTGACGATCGGCCCCTCGGGCAGCCGGATCACTTGCTCGGCCCGCAGCCGGCTCGCGCGCACCCGGCTGGGGGACGGCTCGACCGGCCGGATCGCGGCCTCGGCCCGGCCGTGGGCGCTGAGCAGCGCCGCCGCCACCGGCG
>JBHOQZ010000953.1:0-8509 GCA_042408635.1 Chloroflexota bacterium | reverse complement strand
GGCGCCGGTTCGGCCCGCCCAGCAGCCAGCGCTCGTCGCGCACCACCTCGCCGCGGGCCAGCACGCGCGCCGGCGGCAGGTCGCCCGGACCGGGCCGCCGGCCATCGCTGTCGCGGACGTCGAGCGCGATCAGCCGCTCCTCGAGCGTCGCCACCGGCTCATGCGGTCCCACCTCGAGCAGCGCCGCCGCGGCCGGGTTGAGCCGGAGCACGCGTCCGTGCGCGTCGACCAGCAGCACCCCGTCGGGCACGCGCTCAAGGATCGTGCGAAACTGCGCGTGCTCCTGGCGCGTGGCCGCGTAGAGCCGCGCGTAGTCGACGGTGAGCGCGATCTGGTTCGCCACCGCCGCGAGGAAGGCGCAATCGCGCGCGTCGAGCCGCCGCGCGGCGCGATCGAGCATGAGCAACAGGCCGAGCGGTTCCCCCTGCGCCCGCAGCGGCGCGGCAAAGCCGGCGGCAAACGGGCTCGGCAGCGCCAGCTCGGCCCCGGCCTCGGCTCCGCCGACCCGGATGATCTCGCGCTCCGAGAGCGCCCGGGCAGGGCCCTCCGGGTCGGCCGGCAGATGCCGCAGCGCGGCCGCGGCGCCCCCCGCCGGCCCGCGCGCAGCGCACAACTCAAGGCTCGACCGCGACGGGTCGAGGAGCCACACGCCGGCCGCGGCGGGGCCGAGCGTCGAGACCACCGCCTCAAGCGGCTCCACCAGCAGGTCGGGGAGATCGCGCCGATCGCCGTCGATCATGACGAGCGGCTGGGCGCCTGTAGTCGGCTCGGCTCGCTCGACTCCGTCGTGCCCTCCATCCGCTCCCGCTTCACCCCCCATAGACACGCACCCCGCACCCAGAGGACACGGTCCGCCAGGACGGGACCGCGCCGGCTGTTCTTCCCGCCGGCTGTTCTTCCCGAGGCGCCCGCCCGCCGCGCCGGCACACCTTCCATGCCGGGTACGGCAGGCGGTCCGCAAAATGCCATGCGCAAGCTTCATGCCAGGTGCGCCCGGCCATAGGTCCCAGGCCGCAGCGTGGTCCGGCCCTGCGGCAGCAGCGCCACCGGCGGCGCGCCAACCCGCTACAATCCACCCGGCCTCCGCCCTCGCCGCGCCCGCGCCCGCGGGCTCATCGGGCGATCGACAGAGCGGCGGCCGATCGCGCAAGGAGGAGGTCGGATCGGCGATGGATGTGAAGACGACGGCGTGGACGGATTTCGACCGGCGGCGGCAGGAGACGGACCTGGCGATCCTGGTCAGCGGCGCGGTCGAGGTCTACGGCCCGCACCTGCCGCTGGGCTCCGACACGATCGTGGCCGAGGCCGTGGCGCGCCAGGTGGCCGAGCGCACCGGGGGCGTCGTCCTGCCGGCGGTGCCGGTCGGCTACTCGGCAGCACTCGCCGAGTTCCCGGGCACGCTCTCGGTGCCGCCCGAGGCGTTCAAGGCGTACCTGCAGGGGCTGGCCGAGAGCATCGTCGGCTGGGGGTTCAAGCGGCTGCTCTTCATCAACTCGCACCGCGGCAACGTGCCGATGATCAGCCAGATCGCGGACGAATTGCAGGCCGCCCACGCAGGGGTGAAGTGCGCGCAGGTGTTCTGGTGGGACTACGCCGCCGCGCTCGCGGCCGACCTGCTCACCTCGGGGCCGGTCCCCTATGCCAACGGCCACGCCGGCGAGGTCGGCACCTCGACGCTCCTCTACGTCGCGCCCGAGCTGGTGCACACCGATCGGATCGAGCGCGCCCCGGACGCGCCGGCCAATCGGTTCCGCGACATCATCCAGTACGAGAGCTACCGCGCCCGCAGCCCGAACGGCGTCGTCGGTGATCCCACCCACGCCAGCCGGGAGAAGGGCGAGCAGATCGTCGAGCGCGGGGTCGCGCGCATTGTCGAGTTCGTGCAGACCGCGTTCTAGCCGGTGGCTGACCCGGCAGGGGTCGGCCACGCCCCGGGCGGCGCTCGGACCGCCCAACCACGTCGAGCCCGAAGCACAGCGAGCAGAAGCAGGAGGGGAGCAGGGTGCAGGGTACCGCGTTGAAGGAGAAGCTGCGGCGGGGCGAGTTCTGCCGCGGCGTCTGGGTGTCGCTGCCGAGCGTGCCGGTGGTCGACACGCTCGGGCACGCCGGGTTCGACTTCGTGCTGTTCGACTCCGAGCACGCGCCGATCACGCCGTACGATCTCGAGACGCTCACCACGGTGTTGCGGCAGTCGAGCGCGGTGCCGATCGTGCGCGTGGGCTGGAACGACATGGTCGAGATCAAGCGCGTGCTCGACGCCGGCGCCGAGGGCGTGCTCGTGCCGATGGTGAACACGGCCGAGGAGGCGCGGCGCGCCGTGGCCGCCGCCAAGTACCCGCCGCAGGGCGTGCGCGGCGTGGCGCCGCGCGCCGCCAGCGAGTTCGGTCGCAAGGCGGCCGAGTACCTGGCCACGGCCAACGACCGCGTGGTCGTCATGACGCAGATCGAGCACATCGACGCGGTGCGCAACCTCGACGCGCTGCTGGGGGTCGAGGGGATCGATTGCCTGATGGTGGGGCCGGCGGATCTCTCCGCCTCGATGGGCTACCTCGGCCGGATCGACCACCCCGAGGTGCAATCCGCCATCGACGACGTGATCCGCCGGGCGACGGCGGCCGGCGTGCCGGTCGCCACCGTCTCGACCGGTGCCGAGCAGGCGCGCGCGCTGGCGGGCCGCGGCTTCCAGGTGCTCACGCTCGGCTCGGACCTGGCGCTGATGCGCGCGGCCGCCCTCGACGTGCTCACCCGGGTGCCCCCCGACAGCTTCAAGCGCGCCGGCGCGGGCTGACGCGCGGGCTCCCCGCCCGGCGACGGGCCGGCCACCCGTCCACGTCGGCCGTCGTCCGGGCGGGACGACGGCCCGCTGACGGCAGGTGAGGGACAACCTGGATGGAGGTACTCCGATGGCGAAGCTGAGCTTCGGGATCAAGACCGCGCCCCAGCACACGGTTTACGAGGCGATGCTCGAGGTCTGGCGCGAGGCCGACGCCACGCCCGTCTTCGAGCACGCCTGGCTGTTCGACCACTTCGCGCCGATCCACAGCGACGTCAACGGCCCCTGCTTCGAGGGCTGGACGCTGCTGGCCGCCTACGCCGCGCTGACCCAGCGCCTGCGCGTCGGCCTGATGGTCACCGGCAACACCTACCGCCACCCGGCGGTGCTCGCCCACATCGCGGCGACGGTGGATGTGATCAGCGGCGGCCGGCTCGACTTCGGCATCGGCGCGGGCTGGAACGAGTACGAGCACCGCAGCATGGGCCTCCCGCTCTACACCCCTGGCGAGCGGATTCGGCGGCTGGGCGAGGCGTGCGAGCTGATCAAGCTGCTCTGGACCCAGCCCACCACCGACTACGCCGGGCGCTACTACCAGCTCCAGGAGGCGCGCTGCGAGCCGAAGCCCATCCAGAAGCCCTACCCGCCGTTCGTGATCGGTGGCGGTGGGGAGCAGCTCACGCTGCGGGTGGTCGCCCGGCACGCCGACGTCTGGAACTTCGCCGGCGGCCCGGCCGAAACCCTGGCGCACAAGATCCGTGTCCTGCACGAGCACTGCGCCGCCATCGGCCGCAACCCGGCCGAGATCCAGATCTCGGTGCAGGTGCCGGTGAACTACGACGATCTCTCGGCCACGGTTGAGGCGGCGCAGCATTACGTCGACGTGGGCGCCACTCATCTCGTGCTGAACCTGCGCTACCCCTACCCCGAGCGGATCGTCGCCCGCCTGGCCGAGGAGGTCGTGCCGAAGGTGCGCGCCTGACCCGCGCCGCAGCACCCCGGCACCGAGCCATGGATTCAAAGGGTGCTCCCAGGTGGCGGGGCTGGTGCGACGGGGGTGTGTCGATTATGCTGCCGGTTGCACGGCAAATGCTTCCAGTTCCTGCCGCATTTCACTTGCAGAAAGTGTAGACTACTCGCTACAATGCCTTCGCGGTGCGTACAACATAGCGGGCATTGGGTTGCTTGCTCCTGCCGATGGCGACGCCGCAACGCGCTCGGTGGAAGTGGGGCCTCGGGTAACGACGTGACACAGTGGGCCGCCACGCCGCCAGGCCTCGCTACCCCCAGCACAAGCCCACGCTCCCCGTCGAACCGATCAACCGCGGCCGATCCGGCCGAGTATGACCCGCCGTCGCCGCCGGCGCCCGCCGCAGCGGCGCCGGTGGCTGCACCTCGATCCACAACCGGGGCCAGGCGATCCGCCAGCCTCGCGGCTCGCACGACCGAGGCGGAGGTGGCCGGCGCGGTGAACCGGGTTGCCGACGACGACGCCACCCTCCAGACAGTGGCCGACACCGTCTTCGCGGCGAATTGGACGATCGTTTTCAATTTTATTGCGGCGCTCAGCGTCGCCGTCATCTACTGGGAGGTCGTTCCCACCGAGCGGCTCGGCCTCTGGGTCGCGTTCATCGGCCTGATCGTGGGCTGGCGGCTCCTCACCCTCGCCCGGCGCCGCGCCGCCCCCGACCGCCACCCGCCGCGCCACTGGCTCAACCTGTTCGCCCTCCAGAGCGGCCTGCTCGGTCTGGGCTGGGGGGCGGTCGGGCCACTCCTCTTCCTGACCGGGCCGGTCGATCAACGGATGCTGGTGTACATGCTCATCTGCGGCGGCACCGCCATCAACAGCGTCAACAACAGCGTGTACACCCCGATCTTCGTCAGCTACGTCACGACGCTCTACGTGCCGCTCGGCACGTATCTGGCGGCGCAGGACGAGCTGCCCACCCGCGTCTTCGGCCTGCTCATGGTGCAGTTCGTCGTCATCTTGCTCGCCATCGGCCTGAGCGTGGGGCGCACGCTGCGCACCTCGATCGGCCTGCGCTTCGAGAACACCCGGCTGCTGGCCGAGCTGCGCGCCTCGAACCGTGATCTCTACCAGTTGGCGATCACCGATCCCCTCACCGGCGCCTACAACCGCCGGCACGTCATCGCACACGGCACCCACATGGTCGAGCAGGCCCAGCGGACCCAGCGCCCGCTCAGCGTGCTCGCGCTCGACCTCGACCACTTCAAGCGCCTCAACGACCACCACGGGCACGGCACCGGCGATGCGGCGATCCGGGCCACGGCGACCGTCTGCCAGGCCGCGCTCCGCTCGACCGACGTGCTCGGCCGCGTCGGCGGGGAGGAGTTCACCGTCCTCCTGCCCAACACCGATCTGCAGGCAGCCGAGGTCGTGGCCGAGCACCTGCGCGGCGCCATCGCCGCCCTGCGCCTGCCGAGCGAGCGCGGCGAGATTCACCTGACCGCCAGCGTCGGCGTGGCGGGCTGGCAGCCCGGCGATGTGGAGATCGATTCGGTGCTGCAGCGGGCTGACCGGGCGCTCTACCGGGCCAAGGCGGCCGGGCGCGACCGCGTCGCGGTCGAAAACGCCGCCGGCTGATGCCCCCGCCCTACCGTCGGCGGAGCGTCTCGACCATCGCCCGGGTGAACGTGCTCGGCGTCGGGCTGATCGGGATGTTGATGCAGGCGGGCAGGCCCGACGCGAGCGCCCGGCGCATTGCCGGCACGATCTCCATCGGCGCCTCCACGCACTCGCCGTGGCCGCCCATGGCCGCGACGATGCGGTCGTAGCGCGTGGGCCGCAGCTTCGAGCCGACGGCGCGCGCCGCCCCGTAGAGGCCGACCTGGAAATGCCGCTCGATTCCCCAGGCCGCGTCGTTGCCCACCACCGCCACGATCGGTAGATCGTGCCGGAGCGCCGTGTCGAACTCCATGATGTAGAAGCCGAGGCTGCCGTCGCCGGTGATGTAGAGCACCGGCGCGGCCGGGTGGGCGAGCTTGGCCGCGATCGCGAAGGGGAGACCGGCGCCGAGCGACGCCATCGCCCCGATGCGGATCCAGCCGCCGGGCCGCAGCGCGTCGAGCGTCGAGCGCGTCCAGTGGACGAAGTCGCCCCCGTCGAAGACGAGGATCGTGGCCTCGTCGACGAGCTCCGCCAGCTCGCGCCCGACCCGCACCGGGTGCATCGGCGTCGTGTCGTCCGCGGCCAGCCGGGCGTGCTCGGCGCGCTCCTCGTCGCGCGCACGGCGCAACCGGTCCAACCAGGGCAGCTCGCGCCAGGCGTGGCCGCCGCGCCCGGCCGCCTCGGTGAGCTGCTCGAGCACCGCCCCGACATCGCCCACGATGCCCAGCTCGACCGGGCGGTTGGCCCCGATCTCGGTCGGCGCGACGTCGACCTGGATCAGCCGCGCCGCGGGTCCGTAGGCGCGGCCGAAGCGCAGACGGTAGTCGAGCTTCTTGCCCAGCAGCAGCACGACGTCGGCCTCGGCCGCGAGGCGCGCCGCGGCGCTGAGCGAGGGATCGGCGTAGCCGACGCAGAACGGGTGGCGATCGGAGACGAGGCCGCGCGCGGTCTCGATCGTGAGCAGGGGCAGGCGCGTCGCCTCGATGAAGGCGCGGAGCTGCGGCCCGGCGGCGCTGTGCCAGGCCCCGCTACCGGCCACCACGATCGGCCGCTCGGCCGAGGCCAGCAGCGCGATCGCGCGCTCGATCCGCTCGCGCGGCGCGTAGGTCGGCGTGCCGACGTGGTCGCCGGGCGGGAGATCCACGACCGCCTCCTCATCGACGTGGGCGTCGAGCAGGTCGGCCGGGATGGCGAGGTGGACCGGGCCGGGCCGGCCCGCGAGCGCGGCGCGGTAGGCGCGCGCGATGAAGTCGGGGATGCGGCGCGTCTCGGGCACCTGGCGCGACCACTTCGTGCACGGCGCGGCCAGCGCCACCTGGTCGCTCTCCTGGAGGGCGCCCATCTCGGCGCGCTCGAGCTCGCTGGCGCCGCTGAGCAGGATGAGCGGGCTGTCGGAGCCGTGGGCGGCGAGCAGCCCCGTGAGCGCGTTGGTGAGGCCCGGACCACCGGTGACGAGGGCGATGCCGGGCTCGCCCGTCACGCGCGCCCAGCCATCGGCCATGTGGGTGGCGCCGGACTCGTGGCGGGTGTCGATGAGGCGGATGCCGTGATCGATGCAGGCGTCGTAGACCGAGAGCAGGTGGTTGCCGCAGAGCGTGAAGAGGTGCTTCACGCCGAGCGCGGCGAGCGAGCGCGCCACCAGCGCCCCGCCGCTGACCGTCGCCATCGTCTCCCTCCCCGACCGCGCCCTCCCGGCGCCGTCCGGCCCCTACGATACCACCCCAGCTCCAGGCAAGACGGGGAAATCGGCCCACACCGTCGAATGCCGATCTAGTGCGGCGGCTGCGACGAACCGGCAATCTGCCTCTGGCCCCTGGCGAGGCCCGGGCTGCACTGGCCTCGTTCCAGCGGCTGGAGATCGCGGCGCTGGAGTCCGCCACGCTCTACGACGAGGCATTCGACTTCTAGCTTCGGAGCTGAGCCGCGTGGCTATCAACGCGCTGACGCCCGAGCCTGTGGCGGTGCCGAGATCGGCTTTGTGGAGGGCCGCCGTCAGCCGGCGTGCTCCGGCGGGGTGCGGGCTGGCGAGTCGCCGAGGGGCGGTCGATCGCCGGAGGTGGGGACGCTGCCGCCGGGGTAGGGCACGGGGTGAGCGCGCCGGGTCGGTGCGGCTATGGTGGCGGTGAGCTCGTAGCCGTCGCCGGTCGGGCCGGCGCGGCCCGGCGCCGGCGCCGGGTGGGCGACGCCGACGGGCGTGTCGACCGAGACATAGCTCTGGCGCAACTGCACCGGGGGCACCGTGGCGGGGCGCAGCCGCAGATTGACGAACTCGACCGCGACGGCGAAGCCCATCGCCACGTAGATGTAGCCCTTCGGGATGTGGAGGTCGAAGCCCTCAACGACGAGGGTGAAGCCGATCAGGATCAGGAAGCTGAGCGCCAGGATCTTGATCGTGGGGTGCTGGTTGACGAAGTCGCCGATCGGACCCGCCGCCAGCATCATCACACCGACCGCGATCACCACCGCCGCGACCATCACCCCCAACTCGTCGACCATGCCGACCGCCGTGATCACCGAGTCGAGCGAGAAGACGATGTCGAGCAGCACGATCTGCGCGATCACGCTCGCGAAGGTCGCCGTCGCCGCGCCCTCACCGTCCGCGTGGCCGCCGCCCTCGAGCTTGTCGTGGATCTCGAAGGTGCTCTTGCCCAGCAGGAAGAGGCCGCCACCGATGAGGATCAGGTCGCGGCCCGAGATCGCCTGGCCGAGCACGGTGAACAGCGGCGCCGTGAGCTGCATGATCCAGGAGAGCGAGAAGAGCAGCGCCACGCGCATACCCATCGCCAGGAGCAGCCCGACGCGGCGCGCCGTCCCCTGCTGCGCCGCCGGTAGCTTCGCCGCGAGGATCGAGAGGAAGATGATGTTGTCGATCCCGAGGACGATCTCGAGCGCCGTCAGCGTGACGAGCGCGATCCAGATGTCCGGGTTGCCGAGCCAGTCGAGCATGATCGTCCTAAACGCCCCCGTTGCCTGACGATCCTTCAGGCCAGCCGCGCACTCTCGTGGCGCCCGACCGGGCACACCCGCTGCTATCATAGCGCGACCAGGTGCCGCCCGCAGGGCCGACGGCAGGATCCGGGCCAGCCAGGCCGGCGACACGGGCGACC
>JBHOQZ010000948.1:0-1082 GCA_042408635.1 Chloroflexota bacterium | reverse complement strand
CCGCGCACCTTTGCATGATGATGCGCGGCGTCCAGAAGCAGCAGAGCGAAACGGTCACGAGCTGCCTGCTGGGCGCCTTCCAGGAGCCGGCGACGCGCGCCGAGTTCCTCGCACTCGTGCGGCCGACGGCGCGCTGCCTGTAGCCGGAGAAGCATGCGCCTCGCGCTCGTCGCCCCGCTCGTCTCGCCGATCGCCCCGCCGCACCTCGGTGGAGCGCAGGTGCTCCTGGCCGATCTCGGTCAGATGCTCGCCCGGCGCGGCCACGCCGTGACATTGCTCGCGGCGGCCGGCTCCCGTCTGCCGGGCGTGCGCCTGGTCGAGTTCGCGGTCGACCCCGCCGTGCGCCCGACCGACTTCGCGGCCGGCGAGGTGGCGGCCGACCGCGCCTTCTACGCCGGTGGGGAGGCGTTGCTCGCGGCCTGCCGCTGGCTCGCCCGACGCGCCGCCCGGTTCGACCTGGTCCACGCCCACGCCTACGACTGGCCGCTCTACGCCTTCGCCGAGCTGCTGCCGCTGCCGGTGCTCCACACCGTCCACATGCCGGCGATCCTGCCGAGCGTGACGGACCTCTTCACGGCGATCTGGCGCGGGGAGCGCCACGCCCGGTTCAATACTGTCTCCCACGGCTGCGCCGCGACCTACCCAGCACCGATCCGGTTCGATGCCGTGATCCTCAACGGCATTGCCGTCGACGCCGTCCCCGTCAGCGCCTCGGCCGGGGACCGCTACCTGTTCGCCGGTCGCGTGACGCCCGAGAAGGGCCTGGCCGACGCGATCGCGGTGGCGCGCCGGCTCGGCCGCCCGCTCGACGTCGTCGGCGGCATCTACGATCGGGCCTACTACGAGCGCGTCCTCGCGCCCCACCTGGGCGAGCCCTGGCTGTGCTACCACGGTGCGCTCGACCGGCCGGCGCTGCTCGCCCTGATGGCGCGGGCGGCGGCGCTCCTCCTGCCGGTGCGCTGGGACGAGCCGTTCGGCCTGGTGGCGGCCGAGGCGATGGCCGCCGGCACGCCCGTGGTGGCCTACGCGCGCGGCGGGCTGCCCGAGGTGGTCGCCGACGGCGAGACCGGCTACGTCGTGCC
>JBHOQZ010000946.1:0-5749 GCA_042408635.1 Chloroflexota bacterium | reverse complement strand
CTCTATGTCGAGTGCAACGCGATCGCGCCCGCCACCGTGCGCACGATCGCCGAGCGGATCGGCGCGGCCGGCGGGCGGTTCGTGGACGCGGGCATCATCGGCGGGCCGCCAAAGGCCGATCCCGCCACCAGCCACGCGGCGGGGCCGCGCTTCTACGCCTCAGGCCAGCACGCGGGCGAGTTCGCCCGGCGCCTGGGCGGCGTCCTCGACGTGCGCCCGATCGGGTCGGAGATCGGGCAGGCGTCGGGGCTGAAGATGTGCTACGCCGCGCTCACCAAGGGGCTGACCGCGCTCGCCACCGAGCTGCTGGTGGCGGGCGAGCTGCTGGGGTTGGGCGAGCCGCTGCGCGCCGAGCTGCGCGACAGCCAGGCGACGCTGCTCGGGGTGATGGAGCGCAGCATCCCCGGCATGCCGCCCAAGGCGTACCGCTGGATCGACGAGATGGAGCAGATCGCCGCGACCTTCGAGGCACTGGGCCTCACGCCGCGGCTGTTGCTCGGCGCGGCCGACATGTACCGCTTCGTCGAGCGCACGCCCCTCGGCCGCGAGACCCCGGAGCAGCGCAGCCAGGGCCAGACCCTCGACGACGCGATCGCGGTGCTGGCCGCGGCGCTGCGCGAGCACACCCCCGCCCCGGCCGATTAGCGCAAACCCCGGTCCGGTCGGTCCGGTGGTACCAGGCGGCGCGGGGCTACCCGCCCGGGGCTACCCGCCCGGGGCTACCCGCCCGGGGCTACCCGCCCGGGGCTACCCGCCCGGGGCTGCCCGCCCGGGGCTGCCCGCCCGGGGCTCGAAGCCTCGCGCTCAGCGCGCGAAGCCCTGTACCCGTGGCTGGGACGAAGGCACGCCAGCCCCGTTCACGAGGCTTCGCCAGGTGGGCGCGGTCGCACCGACCCCTGACGGCTGCGCCGTCCCGGGCGAGCAGCCGCTCTCCGAACCCGCGGCGCCCCCCGCCGGGGGCGCACCGGCACCGTCGCCAGGTCGAACTCAGCGGTTTGGAGCGGGGAGGGTCGCCCTCAGCCCGCCGCGCGGTCGCCCTTGCGAGGGCGGCGCTTGCGGGCGAGCGTGAGCCCGTCCCCGACGGGAACGAACGCGAGGATGACGCGCGGGTCCGCCGCGAGCGCCGCGTTGAAGGCGCGCAGCGCCAGCGTGGTGGGGTCCTGCGCGGCGGGGTCGGCGATCCGGCCGGCCCTGAGCATGTTGTCGGCCGCGGCCAGGCCGCCGGGACGCAGCAGGGCGAGCGCGCGCTCGTAGTAGTGCAGGTAGTTGCCCTTGTCGGCGTCGATGAAGGCGAAGTCGAAGCGGCCGGCAGCACCCTCGGCGAGCAACCCGTCGAGCGTGTCGAGCGCCGGCCCCAGCCGCAGGTCGATCCTGGCCTCGACGCCGGCCGCGCGCCAGTAGCGCCGGGCGATCGCCGTCTACTCCGGGCTGATGTCGCAGGCGACGAGGTGGCCGTGGGGCAGCAGCGCCAGCGCCACGCAGAGCGAGCTGTAGCCGGTGAAGACGCCGACCTCGAGCGTGTTCACCGCGCCGATCAGCTCGGCCAGCAGCCGCAGGAGCTGCCCCGAGTCGGGCGAGAGCTGCATCCCGCCGTGCGGCAGCCGGGAGGTCTCCTCGCGCAGCGCCCTCAGCACCGACGGCTCGCGCAGCCCGACCGCCCGCACATATTCCAGCATCTCGTCGCTCAACCCCAGCGCGCGTGCCATCCATCAACCTCCCGACGATCCACCGACTGGCCGGGCCGTGCCCCGCTGCGCCGTCGTGCCGGCGCCGGTCGGGCGCCGAGGCGCGGGCAGCGGCCCCTATAATCCTCTCACGCCGAGCCGGCGCGGCCGAGCCGGCGGTACCGGGAGGCGAGGTGACGGGCAGTGGGCGAGCGAACGAGCGCGAATGACCCCAGCAGCGTCTCGGGCGAGGCGACCGTGCCGGCGGCGGGCACCGGGACAGCGCCGACAGGCGGGGCGCCGGCCGACGCGACGGCGCAGATCGACGCGCACCTGGCGGCGCTGGTCGGTGCGTTCGGCGACCGGCTCGACGAGGCGGCGCGGGCGACGCTGCGCGAGCGGCTGGAGGCGAACGCCGACCGTGCCGCCAAGATGCGCGCCTATCCGCTCGGCTACTTCGACGCGCCCGACTCGGTCTTCCGCCCGGCCCGGCCAGCCGGCAGGCGGGACGGCGAATCGAGCGCGCCGGCTGGCGGCGCTGCTGGAGGCGCTGCCCCTGGGTCGCCAACCGGCGCGTCGGCCGGCGGGACGGGGGCGGTGTAGCGATGGCGGCGGAATTCGCGTTCCTGACGATCCGCGAGCTGGGGCGGCAGTTGCGCGCGGGCGAGACCTCGCCCACCGAGCTGACGGAGTATTTCCTCGACCGGCTCGACCGGCTCGGGCCGCGCTACAACGCGCTCGTCACGCTCACGCCCGAGCGGGCGCGGGCGGAGGCACGCGCGGCCGAGGCGGAGCTGCGCGCGGGGCGCGACCGCGGGCCGCTCCACGGCATCCCCTACGGCGCTAAAGACCTGCTGGCCGCGGTCGGCTACCCCACCACCTGGGGCGCCGCGCCGTTCCGCCAGCAGCGCTTCGACGACGATGCCGCCGTGATCAGGCGCCTCGGGGCGGCCGGGGCGATCCTGGTCGGCAAGCTCGCCACGGTCGAACTGGCCGGCGGCATGGGCTACACGCGGCCGAACGCCGCCTTCACCGGGCCGGGACGCAACGCCTGGCACCGCGACCACTGGTCCGGCGGCTCCTCCAGCGGCTCGGGCTCGGCGGTGGGCGCGGGGCTGGTGCCGTTCGCGCTCGGCACCGAGACCTACGGCTCGATCGTCGGCCCGTCGCACTTCAACGGCGTCAGCGGCGTGCACGCCACCTTCGACCGCGTCAGCCGCCAGGGCGCCATGCCGCTCACCTACTCGATGGACAAGATCGGGCCGCTCGCCCGCACCGCCGACGACGCCGGGCTGGTGCTCGCCGCCATCTCCGGCCCCGACCCCGCCGCCCCCACCGCGACGGAGAGGGCCGACACGGCCGGCGGCCCGATCCACTGGCCGCCCCCCGCCGAGCGCCGGGAGGGCCTGCGCTTCGCCACGGTGCGAGACGCCACCCGCAACGTCCAGCCCGAGGTGGCGGCAAACTACGCGGCGGCGGTCGAGGTGCTGCGCGCGATCGGCACGGTCGAGGAAATCGAGCTGCCGGCCATGCCGTTCGAGGAGGTGGCGACCACGATCATCCAGGCCGAGGCGTCGGCGGTGTTCGACGAGTTCATCGCCAGCGGCGGCATCGCCGGCCTCACCTCACCCGACTGCCGCATCCGCCCTTACGCCTACACGCTCATCCCGGCGCGCGACTACCTGCGCGCGCTGCGGCTGCGCCGGGTGATGGTGGCAGCCCTCAACGACCGCTTCGCGCCCTACGATGCGGTGGTCGTGCCGACGCGCCCGTCGGTGGCGCCGCGCCTCGATGAGGAAATCCGCCGCTCGAGCGCCGCACCCGTCGGCGTGCCGATGGGCGCCGCCAGCAACGTCTGCGGCTTCCCGGCGATCAGCGTGCCCAACGGCTTCGGCCGGGGGAACCTGCCGACCGGGCTCGAGTTCAACGGCGCCGCCTACACCGACGAGCGCGTGCTCGCGGCCGCCGCGGCCTACCAGGCGCGCACCGACTGGCACACACGCCGCCCGCCCGTGCCCGCCCCCGGCACCGAGGACTGGCGCACCCTCACCGGCTGACACCCCGCCCGAAACCGCACCCCCCGGCGCAACGTGTCAGAAGCGGGCCGGGGGGCCGCCGGCGCGGAGTGGGAACGGATTCGGTACACTTGCCTGGCTTGCTAGCATGAGAGGCGGCGCCGTCGGTGCGGGGGCGCGGGGTCGGCCCGCGGCGCGGTAGGGGAGATGGGGGATCGTGGCCGGGACCGGGCCTTGGGAGGGGTTCAGCCTGGAGACCCTGTGGGGCGCGCGGCTCGATGCCATGGCGAGTGGTGAGCACACGCCGCTGCTGGTGGGACGCCAGCGCGAGCAACTGGGGCTGTCCGAGCGGCTGAGCGCGGCGCTGACCGGCTCGGGTGCACTCGTGCTGATCGGCGGTGAGGCCGGGATCGGCAAGACGGCGCTGGCCGAGGCGGTTTGCCGTGCCGCGGCCGCCGAGGGCGCGCTGGTGCTGGTCGGCCACGGCGACGACCGCGACGAGCCGCCGCCGTATGGCCCCTGGATCGAGTTGTTCCGGGGCTATCCGGCGCCGGGAACCGGCGGCTCGGCCGAACTGCCGCCGCTGCCCCCCGAGTTCGACCTGAGCGGCGCCCCACCGGCGGGCCTGGCCGGCGCGGCCGCAGCCTCTGCGCGCCACGACGCCATCGCGGCCGGCTTCGAGGCGGTGACGCGGGTCCGGCCGGTGGTGCTGCTGCTCGACGATCTGCACTGGTTCGACCCGGCCAGCTTCGAGCTGGTGCGGGTGCTTGGCCGTCGGCTGGAGCGGCTGCGCATGCTCGTGCTGGCCACCTACCGCCACGAAGCGCTCACCCCCGACCACCCGCTGTCCGCCGGCCTCGCCCGGCTGGTGCGCGAGGCGCGCGCCGCCCGCATCGATCTGCGCCCGCTCTCCGACGACGAGGTGCGCACGCTCCTGACGCTGCGCTTCGGCGATCTGGGCGAGGCGCAGGCGGCGCTGCTGCGCTACCTGCAAGAGCGCGCCGAGGGCAATCCGCTGTTCATCGGCGAGCTGCTGCGTGACCTGGTCGAGGGCGGCGCGCTCGAACCGACTGCCGCCGGCTGGCGGCTCCACGAGCTGACCGCGCGCGTCGTCCCGCGGCTCCTGCAGGGCGTGGTCCACGATCGGGTGGCGCGGCTCGGCCCCGAGGCGGCCCGCGCGCTGGCGCTCGCCGCGACCATCGGCAGCGAGGTGCCGCTCGCGCTCTGGGCGACCGTCGCCGGGCTCGACGACGAGGCGCTGGCGGCGCTGGTCGAGCGGGCGGAGGCGGCCGGGATCCTGGTGGCGGCGCCGGCGGGCGACCGGGTCGGCTTCCGCCATCCGCTGCTGCGCCAGGCGCTCCACGAGGCGGTGTCGCCGGTGCGGCGGCGGCTCTGGCACCGGCAGATCGGCGAGGCGCTGCTCGCCGAGGCCGCGCCCGCACCCGCAAGCGGGTACCCGGAGGCGATCGCCTACCACCTCCACCAGGCCGGCGACCCGCGCGCCGTTGGCTGGCTGATCGAGGCGGGCGAGCGGGCGGAGCGCGCCTACGCCTACCGCAGCGCCATCGCGCGCTACGAGCAGGCCGAGCGGCTCCTGCGCGAGCGCGGGGACGAGCCACGCCGACGGGGCCGCCTGCTCTACCGCCTGGCGGAGCTGCTGGTCTCGATCGACCCTGAACGCAGCTTCGCCCGGCTCGACGAGGCCGAGGCGGTGGCGCGGGAGGTTGCCGACCGGGAGCTGCTGGCGCAGATCACCTACCAGCGGGGTCTGCTGCTGGCCGTGGCCGGGGAGGCGGTCCGCGGCGTGGCCGAGATGGGGGCCGGCCTGGTCCAGGCCGAGGCGCTGGTGCCCGAGGAGCGCGATCCCGGCCTGGCCGGACCGGTGTCGGCGGCCGCCCCGACTCTCGTCGAGCAGCGCAGCAACCTGGCCGGCTGGCTAGCTCACCTCGGCCGGCTGGCGGAGGCACGCGCCTTGATCCGCCGTCTGGCCGAAGACCTGCCGGTCCCGGCCGGCGAGCCGGCCGGTGGCTGGTGGGAGTGCTGGCTCGATCGGGCGCCGGCCGAGGCGCT
>JBHOQZ010000310.1:0-3017 GCA_042408635.1 Chloroflexota bacterium | reverse complement strand
TCTTCTACCCGCCCAGCCCACGCGCTGTGACGCCCGAGGCGGCGCAGCGCATCATCGCCGCGCTGCCGCCGTTCGTCAGCGCCGTCGGCGTCTTCGTGGACGAGCCGGTCGAGCAGGTCCGGCGGCTCTGCGCCGAGGTCGGCCTCCACTACGCGCAGCTCCACGGCGCCGAGTCCGTCGACGCCTGCCGGGCGCTCGGCGGTCGCGCCATCAAGGCGTTGCGCGTCGCCAGCCCCCCGGGAAACGGCCCCCGCCACCCGGAGGGTTCCCGGCCACCAATCCTGGGGGGTAGGGGAGGGCGTCTCCGCTCGACGGTGCCGGACGACCCCGCCCCGGCCGTGCCTGCGGGGGGAACCGGGGCACCTGGGCACGCCGTCAAGGACCGCCGACCCGACTCCCTCTCCCCCAGCATGGGGGGAGAGGGGCGGGGTGAGGGGGCCACGGGCCGGGGCGTGGGGGCCACGCACTGGGGAATCGCCGCCGAGGCGGCGCGCTACCGGGACGCGGTGGCGGCGATCCTGCTGGACACGTATCACCCGACGCTGCGCGGCGGTACCGGCGCGCGCTTCGACTGGTCGATCGCGCGGCAGGTCGCCGCTGGCGGGACCGTGATCCTCTCGGGCGGACTGACGCCCGAAAACGTGGCCGAGGCGGTCCGGGTCGCCCGGCCCTACGCCGTGGATGTGTCGAGCGGCGTCGAGCGCGCGCCAGGACGCAAGGACCACGACCGGGTGCGCGCCTTCATCGTGGCGGCACGCCGCGCGGCGCTCGGGCCCTCGCCACTCGGAGGCTCACCGCTCGGGCTGTCGCCCGAGTAACCCCGAGCAACAGTGGGTGGCTGAGCGGTAGGTGGGTGGGATACGGGTGGCGCCGACACGTGTGGAGCCGCGTGAGTGAGCGCCCGACCCTGAGGGCGGTCGGGCTGGAGAAGGAAAGGTGAGATGACAGAGCTGGAGACGCGTGGATACCCGTTGAGGCCGGGGGCGGCACCGCAGGCCGGGCCGGCGCGGGATACGGAGGGAGCGGCGGTCGGGCGGTTCGGTCGCTTCGGCGGCCAGTACGTGCCCGAGACGCTGATGCCAGCCCTAGTAGAGCTCGAGCAGGCGTATAGCGAGGCGAAAGCGGACCCGGCGTTCTGGGCGCAGTTCAACGGGCTGGCGCGCGACTACGTCGGTCGGCCGACCCCGATCTACGAGGCGCGGCGGCTCAGCGACGAGCTGGGCGGCGCTCGGATCGTCCTCAAGCGCGAGGATCTCGCCCACACCGGTGCGCACAAGATCAACAACGCGCTGGGCCAGGGGCTGCTGGCGCAGCGGATGGGCAAGCGGCGCATCATCGCCGAGACCGGTGCCGGCCAGCACGGCGTGGCGATCGCCACAGTCTGCGCCATGCTCGGGCTCGAGTGCATCGTCTTCATGGGCCAGGTCGACATCGAGCGCCAGGCGCTCAACGTCTTCCGCATGCGCTCGCTCGGCGCCGAGGTGCGCGCCGTCCAGACCGGCAGCCGCACCCTCAAGGACGCGATCAACGAGGCGATGCGCTACTGGGTCACCCACGTCGACACCGCCTACTACGTCATCGGCTCGGTGATCGGCCCGCACCCCTACCCGACCATGGTGCGCGACTTCCAGGCCGTCATCGGGGAGGAGACGCGCCGCCAGTGCCTCGAACGGTACGGCCGCCTACCCGACTACGTCGTCGCCTGCGTCGGCGGCGGCAGCAACGCCATGGGCATCTTCTACCCGTTCATCGACGACGCGACCGTGCGGCTGATCGGGGTCGAGGCCGCCGGCCACGGCCTCGAGAGCGGTAAGCACGCCGCCACCCTGGTCGCGGGCGGCATCGGCGTGCTCCACGGCACCCGAACCTACCTGTTGCAGGACGAGCACGGCCAGGTGATCGAGGCGCACAGCATCAGCGCCGGGCTCGACTACCCCGGCGTCGGCCCCGAGCACAGCTATCTCAAGGAGACCGGCCGTGCCGAGTACGTGGCCGTCACCGACGCGCAGGCGCTCGAGGGGCACGCCCTGCTGTGCACCCGCGAGGGGATCATCCCGGCGCTCGAGAGCGCGCACGCGATCTACCACGCCGCGCGCCTCGCCGGCAGCCTCCCCCGCGAGACGATCATGGTCGTCAACCTGAGCGGCCGCGGCGACAAGGACCTGCACACCCTCGCCGGCCAGCTCGGGCTGACGGTGTAGGAGGAGGGGACGATGAGCCGGCTGGAGGCGCTGTTTGCGCGCACGCGGGCAGAGGGGCGGCTCGCGCTGATCGTCTACGTGACGGTGGGCTACCCCGAGAAGACCGCCACGCCCGAGATCGTGGAGGCGCTCGTCGAAGCGGGTGCGGACGCGGTCGAGCTGGGGATCCCGTTCTCCGACCCGATTGCCGAGGGACCGACGGTCCAGCGGACGAGCCAGCACGCGCTTGAGCTCGGGGTGACGCCCGACTTCTGCATGGAGGTGGCGGCGGAGTGCCGCCGCCGCGTCGACGCGCCGCTGCTCTTCATGACGTACTACAACCTGCTGCTCAAACCGGGACTGGCGACGTTCTGCCGACGGGCGGCTGAGGCGGGCGTCGACGGGGTGATCGTCCCCGACCTGCCCGCCGACGAGGGCGGCGACCTCGAGGCGGCGGCGCGCCCGCTCGGCCTCGACACGGTCTACCTGCTCGCGCCCACCAGCACCGAGGCGCGCATCCGCAGCGTGGCGGCGCACGCCAGCGGCTTCGTCTACGTCGTCTCCCTGACCGGGGTCACGGGCGCGCGGGCGGCGCTGGCTGCGGGGGTCGATGCGCTGGTGCGGCGGGTACGCGCTCATACCACCCTGCCGGCGTGCGTCGGGTTCGGTATCTCGCTGCCCGAGCACGTGCGCGCGCTGGCGGGCGTCGCCGACGGGGTGATCGTGGGCAGCCGCCTGCTCGACATCCTGGGCGGGCCCAACGGAAGGGAGGAGGCGGTCGCCTTCGTGCGCGGCCTGCGCGCGGCCGGGGAGCCGCAGCGCATCTGACCCCGCCGG
>JBHOQZ010000944.1:0-2791 GCA_042408635.1 Chloroflexota bacterium | reverse complement strand
ATCTCGACCGTGCGCGTCGCCAGTTGGGTCACCGCCTCGACCTGCACGCGCTCGCCGCCGAGCGCCGGCCCGCTCAGGTGGAGGATGCCCAGCGTCTTGCCCTGGGCGAGCATCGGCACGCAGAGCGAGGGCACCGCGCCGGGGAGACCGGCGTGAGCGCAGGTGAGGCGCCGATCGCCTGCCTCGGCCAGGTGGGGGCGGCCGAGCCGTAGCGCCCAGCAGTCGTCGGCGCGGAAGCGCGCGGCGGGCCGCTCGCGGTCGCCCCAGGCGATCGCGGTTTCAAGCGCGTTCTCCGCTTCGGCCAGCACGTACAGCGCGCCACTCAGGTCCGGGAAGACCTGCCGCAGGTACTGGTCGACGACGACGTACGCTTCGTCGACACCGCGGCAGGCCTGCAGCAGCTCGCCCAGGGCACTCAGCGCGCTCGCCTCGCGGTGCGCCCGCTCGAGCGCCTGGAACAGCGAGCCATTGCGCAGCGCGGCCGCGAGCTGCCCGGCCACCGCCTCGAGCACGCGCATGTGCTCGGCGGTGTAGACGTTAGCCTGGCGGCTGTTGGCCGCGAGCAGACCCACACACCGGCCGTCGACCACAACCGGTACGACCAGGCGCGCCCGGTACCCCTCGGCAATGAGCTTTCGCTCCGATTCGCCGTCCACCTCGGCCACGTCGTTCGTGATCGTCGAGGCCAGGCGCTCGACCGCCAGCGTGCTGACGGTGTCGGAGACCTGGGCCACCTCCGGGACGAGCACCTCCACCCCACGGTCGGCGGTGTAGCGCACCCCCAGCAGCATGGCGCCGCTGTCGGGATCGCGCCGCGCGTAGCCGCCACGATCGCAGGGCACGAGCTGGGGCAGCCGCTCGACGACGGTGCGCGCCAGCTCATCGGCGTCGAAGGTGCCGCTGAGAGCCCGGCTCATCTCCGCCAGCGTCTCGGCGCGCAGCCGCTGCACCTCCCGCTGCTCGTAGAGGCGGGCGTTGCGCAGCGCGACGGTGACGTGGCGGGCGGCCTGTTGGAGCAGGGTGATCTCCTCGGCGCTGAAGGCATCGGGCGCGGCCCGCTGGAGGTGGAGCACCCCCGCCAGGCCGTCGCCCGCGTCGCCCAACCCCAGGCGCAGGCTGCTCAAGAGCCCAGCCGCCACGAGCTGCCGGCTGCTGGCATCGCTCTGTTGCCGCAGGTCGGGGACGTAGAGCACGCCCTGCCGGGTAACGACCGCCTCGAGCATCTCGGGCGCCATGATCCGCTGCCCAATCCGCACCGGACCGCGCTCGTCGAGCAGGCGCCACCCCTGCACCTCGCGCAGCAACAGCGAGATCCGCTCGACCGGCACGAGCTGCACGATGCCGTCAAGAACCGCGTCGACGACCGTCCGGGGGTCGAGCGCGTTGCCGACCACCCGCGCTAGCTCGCTCAGCGCGGTGAGCTGCTTGATACGTGCCCACTCGCGCTCGTGCCGGTCCAGGTTCTCGATCAGCGCCCCGGCCAGCTCAGCCAGCCCGTTCAGGAGCTCGGCATCCTCGGCGCTGTAGCGGCGCCCGCCGCGTGCCGCCTGGACCACCAGCGAGCCCGCCGGACGGCCACCGAGCCGCACGGCGGCCCCCATGCTCGACGCCACCGGCAGACCCGCCGCCAGCACCTCGGGCAGCGCCCAGGGCGCCTCGGCGTAGTCGTCGACGACGACGGCCCGGCCCCGGCGCAGCACCTCCCCGTTGAGTCCCTCGTCGCCTGAGAGCACCCGCTCCAGCCGCAGCAGCTCATCGCCCCGGAGCACGTCGACGGCGTAGCCGCCGCGCGCGGCGTCCCAGAGATCGAGCTTGGCGACGACCGCATCGAAGCTATCGCGCGCCGCGCGGAGAATCCCCTCGATCAGGCGGTTGCGATCGGTCTCACGCGCGAGCTCGGCGGCAACGGCCGCCACGCGCAGCCCCGAGGCAGAGTGGCGGTTCGCGGCGGGCGGGGGCAGCTCCGCCAGCGCGCCGACGGCGACGGAATCACCCAGCCGGCGCACGATCCTCACCAGCACGTCGTCGATCGGCGGCACCCCGGCCGGGCCGTGCAGCAGGAGCAGGCCGATCGGCCCGTGCGGGCCGGCGATCGGCGCCGCGAGCGCCTGCTCGGCGCCGAGGGTCTCCAGCAGGCACGCCAGGCTCCGATCGAGGTCCGCCAGGGGGGGCTCGAAACGATAGGGGTGGTGCTCGCGCAGCACCGGCACGAGCGCGCCCTGCGCCGCGTCGAGGCTGGCCGCGGGTAGCTCGGGCACAAGGCGCTCGCCGACCGTGAGCGCCGCCGGCACCAGCCGGTCCGCCTGCAGGCGCAGCACGAGGCAGCCAGCGAAGCCGGTGGCGCGCACCGCATCAAGTGCCAGGTCGGCGAGACTTGCCGCGCTCAGGCTGCCGTCCCCGGGGTTCCAGTTCACGGTTGGAGGCATAGCCGGGCTCCAGAACCAGGTCTGTTCATTGTCACCACATTGCTGTATGAACAATTAAAGGTGCACATGACACAATAGGGCCGACACAACACGGAATCACGCCCGTACTCGAAGTGTAGGGCGGGCCGTCGCCGGTGTCAATCGCTCGGTCGGTCGTTCGGCCATGCTGCCCCCGGGTCGCCGCGGTTTCGCCTGAAGCCTATCCGGCGGCGGGGAGCGACGTCGCCGGATAGGCTTCAAGGCTCCTGCCGCGGCTGGGACGGCCGCACTTTGGTCGGCCCCCGGGGCCCCACCATCAGCGCGGGGATTCGCCCCGCGAGTCGTACAGACGATCAAGGAATCAGTTGCAAAAACGCAATGCGCGG
>JBHOQZ010000943.1:0-10193 GCA_042408635.1 Chloroflexota bacterium | reverse complement strand
CCCACCTACGCGCGTAGGTGGGGGTGCGGCGACTGCGAGCACCAGGCACCTGCCACGCCGCGGGGGCAGATTCCGGTCAAGCCGGCCGGCGGGTGCGTGGCGCGCCAGCGCGTGTTACGCCGGCGCAATCGTCCGTTAAGTCGACGCTTGGCCCTGCTTAACCTCCCGGCCACCTTAGCGCGGTAGGGTGGGCATGTGGATATCACCGTTGCCCCCGCAGTGTGGAGGGAAAGCGATGAGCAATGACGCTCGCGTGACGCGCCGTGCATTCGTGCATGGCGGAGTCCTGGCCGGGGTGCTCGCCGGGCTCACCGTTGGGGTGGGCTGCGCACCGACCGGTGCGGGCACGAGCAACCCCGCTGGCCCGAACGCGCCGACAGGCTCGGCTACCGGCGCTGGAGCGGCCGCCGGTTCCCCCGTCAGCTCACCGAGCGCGGCGGCCTCACCGGCAGTCGCGGCTGGCGCCAGCCCCGCCCCGAACCGCATCACCGCGCCGATCACGATTGAGTACTGGCACATCAACACCGAGAACTTCGGCGGCCCCACCGTCAAAGAACTCGTCCGCCGCTTCCAGGAGCTGAACCCGAACGTCACGGTGCGCGAGCAGTTCCAGCCCAACAGCTACACCGGGCTGCTCGAGAACCTCCAGACGTCGCTGGCCGGCAACAACCCGCCCGACGTCGCCCAGATCGGCTACCTCTACATCGACTACGTCACCAACAACTTCCCGTTCGTCACCGCCGAGGAGCTGGCGCGCAAGTTCGACGACCCCGGCTATTTCGACGCCTTCCCCGAGAACATCTTACGACTGGGGCAGATCAACGGTCGCCAGGTCGCCATGCCCTACGCGATCTCCAACACGATCACCTACTACAACGCCGACCTGTTCCGGCAGGCAGGCCTCGACCCGGATCGCCCCCCGCAGACCTGGGCGGAGTGGCGCGCGGCCTCGGCTCAGATCAAGGCGCGCACCGGCAAGCAGGGCGTCTACATCCAGATCCTTGACGACAACTGGACGACGCAGGCGCTGATCGAGTCGAACGGTGGTCGGCTGCTCGCCTGCGAGGGCGGCACCGTGCGCGCCGCGTTCGACCGGCCCGAGGCGGTCGAGGCGATCCAGTTCTGGGCCGAGTTGATCAAGGACGGTCTTTCCCCCAACGTGCTCGCCACCCAGGGCGAGGCGGCGTTCCTGGGCGGGGAGGTCGCGGCCTATGTCACCACGATCGCCCGCCGCGACAACTTCCAGCGGCAGGCGCCGTTCGATCTGCGCGCCACCGGCTTCCCCCGCTTTGGGGACAAGAAGCTCTCGCTCCCCGCTGGGGGCAACTGCCTGTTCGTCTTCTCGAAGGACGAGGCCAGGCAGCGCGCGGCCTGGGAGTTCATCAAGTTCCTCGAGTCGCCCGAGGGCTTGACGATCTGGACGAAGGGCACCGGCTACCTCCCTCCACGCAAGGGCGTGGCCGACGACCCGCAGTACCTTGCCGCCTTCCTGCGCGAGAACCCGATCCAAAAGGTGGCGGTCGACCAGACCCCCAACGTAGTCGCCTGGGTCTCCTTCCCCGGGCCGAACGGGCTCCAGGCGTCGAAGACGCTCTTCTCGGCGACCCAGGAGGCGTTCGGTGGGCAGGCGACGACCGCGGCGGCGCTCCAGGCCGCCGCCTCGCGTATCAATGCCCTTATGGCGGGCCAGCCATGCCCCTAGCCGTTGGTGCTACCTCGGCACCCGGTGGGCGCGGCCCGGGCGTCCGGACATGATCGAGCGCTCCCAGCCCCGCGAGCGGGGGCACCGCGTGGCGTGGCCGGCGGCGGTGCGGTTGCGCCCGCTCGTTTGGCCCTTCCGCCGCGGCGTGCCGGTGTTGCCTCTCCTGCTCATGCCGGCGGCCGCGCTGCTGCTCGGGTTCGTCTATTGGCCGCTGGCGCAGGTGCTGCTGCTCAGCCTCTTCCAGTGGAATCTGATCAGCCCGCAGCGCACATTCGTGGGCCTCGGCAACTACGCAAGCCTGCTCACTGATCCGACCTTCGGCGGCGTGCTGGTGCAGAGCATCGGCTATGTCGTCGCTGCCCTGCTCGGCAACTTCCTGCTGCCGCTCGGCCTGGCGCTGCTGACGCTGCAGGTCGGGCCGCGCGCCCGCAGCCTGTACCAGGCGCTGCTGTTTACCCCGACGGTCGTGGCCACCTCCGTCGGCGCCCTTCTCTGGCAGTGGATCTACCTGCCCAGCGGCGGGTTGGTCAACGCGCTGCTCGGGCAGGTCGGCATACCGCCGGTGAACTGGCTCAACAGCGCCACCACCGTGCTCCCGGCGATCGGCGTGGTTGCCGCTTGGAAGTACCTCGGCTTCAACTACCTAGCGGCGCTGGCCGGGCTGGTGGCGCTGCCGCGCGATTACCTCGAGGCAGCGCGCGTCGACGGCGCCGCCGGGGGGGCACTGCTGCGCTCGATCATCGTGCCGCTGCTCGCCCCCACGCTCCTGTTCCTGGCGCTGACCACGATCCTCCAAACGCTGCCCAACGCCTTCGTGCCAATCCAGATCATGACCCGGGGTGGACCCAACAACGCCTCGAACAACCTGCTCTACGACGTCTACCAGACCGCCTTCCAGTTCTTCCAGGTCGGCCGGGCGAGTGCCGAGGCGGTCGTCCTGATCCTGCTCCTGGGCGGTGCGGCGATCTGGCAGTTCCGCCTGCTCGACCGGCGGATCGAGTATGATCGCTAAGGTGGTGAACGCCGGGCTGGCCCACGCCGGCCTGCTCGCCGCGGTCGTGGTCACCTTTGTCCCGCTGGTCTGGATGCTCGGGCTGAGCCTCAAGCCGGCGCAGGCGGTGTTCGCCGATCCGCTCAACCCGCTGCCGCTGGCGCCGACGCTGGCGAACTACCAGACGGTGTTCGCCCGCACCGACATGCTGCGCCAGCTTGCCAACAGCGTCATTTTCGCTGGCGGCGTCACGCTCGGCCAACTCCTGGTGAGCGTGCCGGCCGCCTACGCCTTCAGTCGACCGGGGTTGCGCGGGGCGAGCTGGCTATTCCCCGCCTTCCTGCTGACGCTGCCGATCCCGTTCGTCGTCGTCTACGTGCCAAACTACCTGCTGCTGGCGAACCTCGGCCTGCTCAACACCTTTCCAGGGCTGATCGTGCCCCAGCTCGCCAGTGCCTATGGCGTCTTCCTGCTGCGCCAGCACTTCCGCGCCTTCCCGCCGAGCGTGCTCGAGGCGGCACGCCTCGACGGCGCGGGCGAGTGGGACCTGATCTGGCGGATCATCCTGCCGGCGACCTGGCCCGCGGTGGCGGCGCTAGCGGTGTTCGTCTTCATCTCGACCTGGAACGAGTTCGTCTGGCCGCTGCTGGTCGCCCCCCACCCGAGCATGCAGATCGCCACCGTCGGCGTGGCCATGTACGCGAACGCCGAGGGCGGCACCCAGTGGGGCGCGATCATGGCGGCGGCGGCTCTCGCCTGCACCCCCACGCTACTCGCCTACCTGGCGATCCGGCGCGGCATCGTGGCCGTGCTGCTCGAGGGCGCCGTCAAGGGCTAGGTCTATTGTCCGCGCGGCCGTGACCAGTCGTACGATGGGAGGAGGGCGCTGTGTTGCGGGTGCTGTTCATCGGAGATATCGTCGGTGCGGCCGGGGTTGCCTACGTGGCGGACCGGGTGCCGTCGCTGCGGCGCGAGCACGCCATCGACCTGGTCATCGCCAACGCGGAGAACGTTGCCGTCAGCCGCCCGGTGCCGGCCAACGGCTTCGGCATGAGCCTGGATCTGGTCCAACAGTTGCTGCGGAGCGGCGTCGACGTCATCACCTCCGGCAACCACGCCTGGGACCACCCAGAGGCCGACACGGTGCTCTCCTTGCCCAACGTGCTGCGCCCGCTCAACCTACCGGCCGGCCCAAGCGGCCGGGGCGTGGCGCACCTGACCGTCGGGGGCGAGGTCGTGACCGTGATCAACCTGGCCGACGCGCTCGCCATCCCCGCGGCGCTGCCCGCCTACCCCGCCTTCATGGCGGCCGACCGACGCGGCATCGTCATCGTCGACCTGCACGCCGAATCGCCGACGTTCAAGCAGGGTTTTGCCTATGCCGTCGACGGCATGGCCGCCGCGGTGCTCGGCACCCACACCCACGAGCCGACCCTGCCTATCCACCGCCTGCCCGGCGGCTCCGCGCTGGTGGTCGATGTCGGCATGACCGGCGCCTTCGGCGGAGTCGCGGGGATCGACCCAGCCCACTTCATCGCCCGCCAGCGTGGGGAGGACCCGGCCACGCTGCCGCCCTTCCGACTCGCCGACGGGCCGCTGGTCCTCGGCGCGATCCTCCTCACCCTGGACGGTGCACGAACCGTGGCGGCCGAGCGGCTGAGCTGACACCGGCCCGCGCGGGCGAAATCGCCGGCTGTGCTAGAGTGCACCCCAACCTGCGCGGGAGGGGCGCTGTGGGACGGCTCGACCAGCTCGATCTGAACAAGCAGCTCACCGAAGAGGCTTACGATCGGCTCCTGACGCACTACCAGTACCGGCTGGCCGAGCTGCAACGCGAGCTCGGGCCGGACCGTTCCTCGATCGTGATCGGCTACGAGGGCTGGGACGCCGCCGGCAAGGGCGGCAGCATCCTGCGCCTCACCCAGCAGCTCGACCCGCGTGGCTACACTGTCCACGCCATCGGCCCGCCCACCGACGAGGAGAAGGCCCACCACTACCTCTGGCGGTTCTGGACGCGCCTGCCGCGCCGGGGCGACTTCGGCATCTTCGACCGCACCTGGTACGGCCGGGTGCTGGTCGAGCGCATCGAGGGCTTCGCCACCGAGCCCGAGTGGCGCCGCGCCTACGACGAGATCAACGCCTTCGAGCGCACCCTGGCCGCCGACGGCACCGTCATCGTTAAGTTCTGGCTGCACATCTCGCCCGAGAAGCAGCTCGAGCGTTTTCAGGAGCGCCTGAACAACCCGCGCAAGCGCTGGAAGATCACCGAGGACGACTGGCGCAACCGCGGCAAGTGGGACGAGTACCGCGTTGCCGCCGAGGAGATGTTCGCGCGCACCGACACGCCCGAGGCGCCCTGGACGCTCGTCGAGGCCGAGCACAAGTGGTACGCGCGCGTGAAGACGCTCAAGACCGTCGTCGAGGCCGTCGAGCGCGCCCTCGGCGCCCCGACCCAGCCGCCGCCCGTCCCGATGCCGTAGCGGGAAACTCCCTCAGCCGCAGACCTGCTCGAAGACGCGCAGGAAGTTGCCGCCGAGGATGCCGCGGATTTCGTCGTCGCTGTAGCCGCGCTTGACGAGCCCGCGGGTGATGTTCGGGAAGTCGCGGTAGTCGTCGAAGCCGACCAGGTTCCTGACCGAGTCGAGGCCGTGCTCGGCGCGGAAGCCGATCTGGAGCGCGTATTCGTCGAGCCGCTTGAGCGACTATTCGGGCGCCTGCATCGGCCAGTCGGTGCCAATGCCCACGTGCTGCGGGCCGACCAGGCGCGCGATGTAGTCGATATGGTCGAGCATCGCCTCGATCGTCGGCTCGGGCTCGCCGCTGAGGAAGAACGGGACGGCGTAGACGCCGATGTAGCCGCCGGTCGCAGCCAGCGCGCGCAACTCCGCGTCGCTCTTACCGCGGTCGTGGTGGTAGACCCTCTTGACGAGCCAGGGCAGCCGGTCGAACTGCGCCTGCGCGAGCGCGAAGCCGTTGAACGCCTCTTCCAGATTCGTCATGCCGGCCTGGCGGTTGCCGGCGGTGATCCCCGAGGCGCGCCAGCACGCCTCGAACTCGGGGCACGTCCCCTCGACCGCCCCGCGCACGATCATGTTCACGGCCGACCAGAGGCCACGCTGCGGATCGCGGTGCGCCTCGTACTCCTGCTGGAGCTGCGCGACCATCGCGTCGGTGAAGACGCGTCGGCCGCACGGACCCTGGAAGAGTGTGTCGATGATGATGCTCTCCTCGTGCAGCCGCCGGGCGCGGGCCTCTGCCTAGGCGCTCAGCCCGAAATCGTAGACGCCGAACTGCTCCGCCTCTGCCGCTGCCATCGTGCACCGTCTTCCCCGCATCGCCCCCGTGGGCTGTCGCCCGCACTGTAGTCGTTGCGCGGGCCGGCCGGGGCCACCGGGAACGGGCTCGACCTTCGGATCGCCGGGGCACGAGCGCCAGCGCCTCCCTGAACGATACTGAGGAGCGACCGGGAACGGGCTCGACGCTCGGATCGCGGGGGCCGGCACAGCGAAGTGCTCGCGCGGCGCCCGACGCGCCGCGGTGCTTGAGCGTTCGGCGAGGGGCTGCTACAGTCCCGCTACCAGGTACCGCCGGGAAGGAGGGGCAGCACCATGGGGTTCGGCCACCACCATCACCACCCGCGCCGCGGCAGGCGCCCGGGTCCGCCCGATCAGGGGCATGGGCATGGGCACGGGCCCGGGGAGCCACCCGACCACGAGCACGGCCACCACACCACCGAGCGAGGGCGGCGCGACGACCGCGAGGGCGAGGGGGCCGACCCTCGGCGCGCGGAAGAGCGGCTGCGACGTGAGGACCTGCGCGGCACCTGGGCGATGGAGCGCGAGGCGCGCCTGCCCGACCGCCGGGCCAAGGAGCGCGAGGAGCAGGCCAAGCTCTACGGTCTCGAAGCGGCGGAGAGCATCAAGGACCGCACCATCACGCTTTTTGCCCGCCGTCGCCCCGGTCCCGGCCCCGGTGGCACCTTCATCGGCGCCGACTACCTGGAAGACGTGCGCGAGCTGGGCGGGCAGGACGTCGTCTTCGTCGGCGCGCCGCTCGACACCGGCACGACGTTCCGGCCCGGCACGCGGTTCGGCCCGGAGGCGATCCGGCGCATTTCGCGGCTGGGCGGCAACTACAGCCCCGAGCGCGGCTTGCTGCTCGGCGAGAGCCTGACCATGGTCGACGCGGGCGACATCCAGGTGATCCCGGCGAACATCGAGAAGAGCTTCGACCAGATCGCGAAGGCGATCGCCTACATCACCGAGCGCGCGGTCTTCCCGGTCGTGCTCGGGGGCGACCACTCGATCGGCTACCCCGACATCCGGGGCATGGCGCCCTACATCGACGGCAACATCGGCATCATCCACTTCGACCGCCATAGCGACCTGAGCGAGTCGACGCTCGACGAGCGCATGCACGGCTCACCGTTCTTCCACGCCACCAACATCCCCAACGCCCCGGCCACCAACCTCGTCCAGATCGGCATCGGCGGCTGGACCGGCAGCAAGCCCGGGATGCGCGTGGCGCGGGAGCGGCGCGCCACCGTCATCACAGTCGAGGACATCGACCACTACGGCATCGACCGGGTGATGGAGTACGCGCTCGACGTCGCCTGGCAGAACGCCAAGGCGGTTTGGCTCTCGTTCGACATCGACTGCATGGACCCGGCGTTCGCGCCGGGCACGGGCACGCCCGAGCCCGGCGGGCTCCTACCGCGCGAGGCGCTGCGGATGATCCGGCTGGCGGCGCGCGAGGGCCTGGCCGGGATGGAGCTGGTCGAGGTCTCGCCCCCCTACGACGTCAGCGATATCACCTCGCTGCTGGGCGGGCGCGTGATCATGGATGTCCTGGCGACGCTGGTCGAGGCGGGCAAGCTCGGCCGCATCCCCCTGATCGACCCCGACTCGCCTGAGGCGAAGGAGCCGCCCGAGGCGACGAAGCTCGACCCTGGCATCTGAGCCTCTCAGACCCACCCGCACCGCGGCGCCGTTCGGCGCGGTGCCGCCGCCTCCACGCGACCCCTTGGACCCCGCACCCGACTGATCCAGAGGGCGCAGCGATCAGCAGCCCGGGCCGCTCATCACGAGGGCAGCCTCGCATTCGCCGATCATGAACCCAGGCGGGTAGTCAGCTGAGAACGGGGTCGCCACGCTGGTCGGCAGCGGTGGGAGCGTCGCGGTCGCGGTCCGGGTGCGCGTCGGCGGCGTCGGCATCGGCGTGCGCGTGGGCGGGCGTGTCGGGAGCGGCGCGGGCGTCGGGATCGTCCGCGCCATGAGGTCGCTCAGCGACGGCGTGGGCCACGGCCTGGCGAGGCTAGCGCCCGCGGCGTCCGGCGTGGTGGTCGCAGTGAGCCACGGGGCCTGCCTGGCGAGACGGGCGGTGCCGCCCTCCGGGCAGCACGACCACGGCAGACCCGAGCCGCAGCGACCACTGCCGTGATCCGGCCATCGTCGCACCTCCCGGCAGGCGCGCTCATCAGCGCGCCGGAAGCAGCCGAAACGGGCCGTGAACGACCTCAGCTCCGCCGCCCGGAGCTCACGACCACCGGATCGACTCGGTGCGCCAGCCAGACGAGACACCGCGCGAGAGACCACCGCAGCCCCGCAACGCTGACGGCGAACGCCTGGACCCTGGCCAGGTCGAAAGCTCGAACGCCGGGCATCGAGTCGCGCCTCCGCGTCCTTGGCACGGACGACTACCCCGCGCCACGGCTACAGGCAGCCCAAGGACGGGGCTACCCGAACGATGGGCTGTCGGTGGTTGGAGCGGTGGCCGGCGTGGAGCGCGCGGAGGTAGCAGTTGCCCCGGCGGGCGGTTGTTGAGGCCCGGGAGCTCAGCCACCGGCGTGCGTGAGCGGGCCGGCCACAGCACGGAGGTAGCGGGCGCCCACGGCCGCCGTTCGCACGCTCACGCTAGCGGCGTCGAGGCGCAGCGCCGCCGCGATGAGCCACGCCCGCCAGGCCGCGAGCTGCCAGCCGGCCTAGAGAGCGGGGCCATCCACCTGCCCTCTTGGTCGATGTGCGCCAGGTCCTGCCCCAGCTCGTAGCGAAGCGCCTTGATCTCCAACTCGGTCACGGAGTCCATCGCGCCCTTTCCGTTCTTGCGGGCCGCCCCCCTGGCCGCGCCTAGTCTCCGCCCATTGCCGGCGCCCGAGCCGTGCGGGTGGCGCGGCGCCGCACCGGAGAGGCCCGAGGTACATCGCCCCTCGCGCCTCGGTCCGGCCGTTGGCGGCTGATCCTGCGTCGATGTTACCTCCAGAACCGGCAGAAATAAGCGCCAAACTAGGCGTCCGGCCGTTGGCGGCTGATCGTGCGTCGATGTTACCCGGGACGCCTTGCCCCTCCCTGACCTCGTTTTTGCACGGGTTCAACTGCGGGCCCGTTCGCGCGATAGATGCCGGTGGAGGACTTGGGGCGTGAACCGCCCGGACGCGCGGCGCCGCGCCCACATCGTTAGAAGGGCCTAACCACTCACCCGTGGCGCAGCCGGTAAGCCGGTCCGGCACCCAACGGACAGTGGGACGCTCCGGGGCCGCTGCCGGGTGCCAGGCCGGCGAACGGCTTGACAGCGGTGACGGGGCGGGTATAGTTAGCGGAAATCCTCAACGGTGAGGCGGGGCAGCGCTGCGTGGCAAGGTAGGGGACTGGGCACGGAGGCTCGGCATGAGCGAGCAGCCTGCGCCATTGGGCGGCATCCACGAGGACGAGGACCGGCTGGTCCGCGCGCAGCCCATCACCTTCTTCGGTGCGCCGCTCTGCGCCCACCTGGCCGAACTCACGGCAGACATCGCCTTCCTGGGCGTGCCGTTCGATCAGGGCACGACCGGTCGACCCGGCACCCGCTACGGCCCGGACGGTGTGCGCGAGGTCTCGTCGCGCTACGGCCGTCGGCGTAAACCGGGTGAGTGGCCGGGCTGGTTCGACTACGAGCGCGAGCGCTGGATCCTCCAGGGCGTCACCATGGCCGACGTGGGCGACGTCGACATCCGCCCGACCGACTTCATGCCGAACTTCGACCGCATCACCGGCGCGGTCACGCACATCCTCGACCGTGGTGCCTTCCCGGTCGTCGTCGGCGGAGACCATTCGATCACCTTTCCGAGCGTGCGCGCGTTCGAGCGCTACCCCCTCAGCATCGTCCACTTCGACACCCACCAGGACTACACCGACGAGTATCGGGGTGTCCGCCTCGCCCACGGCAACCCGCTCCGGCGGGCTTCCGAGCTGTCGTTCGTGCAGGACATAACCCAGATCGGCATTCGTGGGCTCAGCACCAACGCGCAGGCCTACGAGGAGGCGAAGGCGCACGGGGTGCGCGTCATCCCGGCGCGGCGCTTCCTCCAGATCGGACCGGAGGCCGCAGTCGCTGAGGTGCCTGCTGCAGAGCACTACTACGTGACCATCGACATCGACGTGCTTGATCCCGCGCTTGCGCCCGGCACGGGGACGCCCGAGCCGGGAGGCTTCGGCTACTACGAGCTGCGCCAGGCGCTTGGCGCGG
>JBHOQZ010000938.1:0-4800 GCA_042408635.1 Chloroflexota bacterium | reverse complement strand
CCGCGCCCCGCGAAACGGCGGCGACCCGCCGGCTGGCCCTCGCCGCCCGTCACGTATACTGGCCGGAGGGCGACGCGGAGGGCTGCGCCCGACCGCAGGAGGTGGACGACGCGACCGTGGCCGACACCCTGTATGCGCCACCCGACCCGCTCGGCGTGCGGGCGGCCGCCCGCGAGGTCGTGAGCCGGGCGCGCCACGTGCGCATCGACGACATGGCCGTTGAGCGCACGGCCGACGCGTTCGCCGCCAGCCGCTTCGCCGTGCCCGCCTGGAACGACCGCTACCACTTCCTCGACGGCACCGCCCGCACCGCCAACTACGTGCTCGCCCTCGACACGCTCAACTTCTCCTTCTGGGGTGAGCCGCGCTGGCGCATCGCGTACCGGGGTGAGACGCTCGACGGCTACTGGGCGCTTGCGGCCGCCCTCAAGCGGGCGGTCGAGGCCGGCGAGCCTATCCTGGAGGCCGACTACTGGGCGGCCATCACGTCGGCCGAGCTCGGGCGGCTCCTGGCTGGCGAGGCCGAAATCCCGCTGCTCGAGGCGCGCGTGACGGCGCTGCGCGAGGCGGGCCGCTGGCTCCTCGACCGCTTCGGCGGCCAGTTCGCCAGCGCCGTCGACGCGGTGGGCCGGAGCGCGCCGGGCGTGGCTGGCCTGCTCGCCTCGGAACTGGAGTCGTTCCGCGACGTCGCCCGCTACGCCGGGCGCGACGTGCCGCTCCTCAAGCGGGCGCAGATCTGCGCGGCCGACCTCTACGGCGCGTTCGGCGGCCGCGATTGGGGCAACCTCGCCCACATGGCGGCGCTGACCGCCTTCGCCGACTACAAGCTGCCGCAAATCCTGCGGAGCCTGGGCGTGCTGGTGTACGCCGACGAGCTCGCGCGGCGCGTCGACAGCCGAACCGCGCTCGCGCCCGGCAGCCCGGAGGAGGTCGAGATCAGGGCATCGACCGTCGAGGCGGTCGAGCGCCTGACCGCGGCGCTACGGGCGCGAGGCCGCCCGGTGCGCGCCTTCGAGGTCGACTGGTATCTCTGGGAGGCGGCGCAGGGCGGGTCCGCCCACGGGGCTCCCGCGGCGCGGCCGTACCACCGCACCCGGACGGTATACTACTGAGCATGCCCGCCATCACGTTCACAGTTGAGGCGACGCTGCCCGGCGGCGCCCGCGCCGGCACGATCTCCACGCCGCACGGGCCGGTGAGGACGCCCGTCTTCATGCCGGTCGGCACCCAGGCCACCGTCAAGACGCTCACCCCCGACGAGCTGCGCGCGCTGGGCGCCGAGATCATCCTCGGCAACGCCTACCACCTCTACCTGCGGCCGTCGCCGGAGCTGGTGGCCGAGTTCGGCGGCCTCCACGGCTTCATGGGCTGGGATCGGGCGATCCTCACCGACAGCGGCGGCTTCCAGGTCTTCTCGCTCGGCTTCGGCCTCGAGCACGGCGTGGGCAAGATCGCCAAGATGTTCCCCGCTGAGGGCGACAAGCCGGCGCCGCCCCGCCCGAAGCCACGCCTCACCCGGATCGACGACGACGGAGTGACGTTCACCTCGCACATCGACGGCTCCCGCCACCGCCTGACGCCCGAGCGGTCGATCGACATCCAGCAGAAGCTCGGCGCCGACATCATCCTTGCCTTCGACGAGTGCACGTCGCCGCTGTCGAGCTACGCCTACACAGCGCGCGCGCTGACGCGCACCCACGCCTGGGCGCTGCGCTGCCTCGAGGCGAAGACGAACGCTCACCAGGCGCTGTTCGGCATCATCCAGGGCGGGGAGTATCGCGACCTGCGCGAGCAGAGCACCGACTTCATCGGGGCGCTGCCGTTCGAGGGGTTCGCCGTCGGCGGCTCGCTCGGCAAGTCGAAGGCCGACATGCACCGCGTGCTCGAGTGGACCTGCCCGCGCCTGCCCGCCGACAGGCCGCGCCACCTGCTGGGCATCGGCGATCCGGTCGATCTGTTTGAGTGCATCGAGCGCGGGATCGACATGTTCGACTGCGTCGCGCCGGCCCGGCTCGGCCGCCACGGCGTGCTCTACACCCCCGACGGCCGGCTCAATATCCGCAACCTGCGCTACCGCCACGACCACGCCCCGCCACTGCCCGGCTGCGACTGCTACACCTGTCGGCACTTCACGCGCGGCTACTTGCGCCACCTCTTCATCGCCGAGGAGACGCTCGGCAACCGTCTGGCGACGATCCACAACCTGTACTTCCTGGTCGGGCTCGTCCAGGCGATCCGGGCGAGCATCGTGGACGGCACGTTCCCCGCGCTCAAGCGCGCCTGGCTCGCCCGCTGGGGCGACGGCCGGCGCGACGCCGCGGGGGACCAGGCCGCGTCGTAGCCCGGCCGGCGGGGAGGCGACCGGCCGGGCCGCGGCCCCTGGTATACTGCTCACCAAAGGCGACACGGAGGACGGTGGCGGCGATGCAGAAGCTTGGCCTCGGACACGGCTTCGCGTCCTGGGAAGGGTGGCACTTCGGCGGCTCCGGGGGCGGTGCGGACGGTGGGCTGGGCGCGGCGGAGCGCCACCTCGTGCGCCTCCTCTACGCCAGCGGCGCCATCAAGGACAAGGGCCACTACCTCTACAAGTCGGGCCGGCACAGCGATGTGCTGGTCGAGAAAGACCTGCTGCTGGCGCACGTGTCCATCACGAGCAAGCTCTGCTACCAGATCGCCAAGCACTGGTTCCGCGCCAACGTCCAGGCCGTCGCCGGGCCCTCCATGGGCGGCGCGACCATGGCGCAGTGGGTCGCCTACTTCCTCGAACCGGATCCGGTCGCGGTCTACGCCGAGGACGAGCACGGCCACAAGGTCTTCCGGCGCGGCTTCGCCCAGCTCATCGAGGGCCGGCGCGTGCTCGTGGTCGACGACGTCGTCGACACGGGCGGCTCGGCGCACCAGATGATCGAGGCGGTGAAGCGCTGCGGCGCCGAGATCGTGGGCGTGGGCACGCTCTGGAACCGCGGTGAGCCGACGCTCGACGGCCACCAGGTTTACGGCCTCATCAATCAGTTCTTCGAGACCTACCTGCCCGCCGAGTGCCCCATGTGCCGCGCCGGGGTGAAGCTGGTCGACGCCACCAGCCTGCGCCCCTGAAGCCGCCCCCGGGTGCTATACTGACCTGTCGCTCACACCGCCGTGAGCCCGGGGTTAGAGCTGCGACGATGCCTGAAAACACCGCCCGCCTGCTGCTGGTGCGCCACGGACGCACCAGCCACAATGTCCACGAGCGCCTCACCGGCTGGGGCGACCCCGACCTCGACCCGCTCGGCCTCGAACAGGCCGACACCGTCGGGCAGCACCTCGCCCGCGTCTACCGGCCTCAGCTCCTGTTCTGCAGCCCGCTGCGGCGCGCCTACCAGACCGCCGAGCGGATCGGCCGTGCCTGCGGGCTGCAGCCGCAGCCGGTCGAGGGGCTGAAGGAGGTCCACTTCGGCGACGTCGAGGGCTTCACCGAGGCCGAGCTGGAGCGCCACTTCCCCGAGATCCACCGCCACTCGCGCGATCTGCACGACCTGGATTTCTGCTGGCCCAACGGCGAGTCGCGCCGCGCCTTCAACGCCCGCATCCGCGGCGCGCTCGACGAGGTGATCGCCCGCAGCCTGGGCCAGACCGCCGTCGTCGCCACGCACGGCGGCGTCATCGCCAACCTGCTCTCGACGCTCGAGCGCGGCACAAGCGCCTGCTGGCCCGACTACCTGGCGCACAACTGCTCGGTCACCGAGCTCGAGACCAATGGGGAATGCTTCCACATCGTGCGGTTCAACGACGTGTCGTTCCTGCCCGTGGCCGCGCAGACGACGCAGTTCGTGGTGCAGTCCGACGGCGAGGGCGCCCGGTCCGGCGTCCGCGGGGGCGGTGGCGGGTAGGCGACACGGCGGCGGTTAGCCCTGCAGCCGGCTGCCGGCGCGGAGGTGGGGGCGCGCCGGCAGCGACGAGGACGAAGAAGGGAGGGTCGAGGTTGAACATCCACGAGTACCAGGCGAAGGAGATCCTCCGCCGGTACGGCATCCCGATCCCGCGCGGCGAGGTCGCCGCTACCCCGGCCGAGGCGCGCGCCATCGCCGAGCGCTACGGCACGCCCGTGATGGTCAAGGCGCAGGTGCTGGTCGGCGGGCGCGGCAAGGCCGGCGGCATCAAGTTCGCGGCCAACCCTGACGAGGCCGAGGCGAAGGCCCGGCAGATCCTCGGGATGGACATCCGCGGCAACACCGTGGAGAAGGTGCTCATCACCGAGGCAGCCGACATCGGCAAGGAGATCTACCTCGGCATCGTGCACGACCGCGCCCGCAAGAGCCTGACGCTCATGGCGAGCGCCGAGGGTGGCATCGACATCGAGGAGGTGGCCGCCACCACGCCCGAGAAGATCATCACCGTCACCGCCGACCCCGAGCTCGGCCTGCTCCACTTCCAGGCGCAGAAGGTGGCGTTCGCCCTCGACCTGCCCGTCAACCTGGTCCGCGACTTCACCGCCATCGCGCTCAAGCTCTTCCAGGCGACGGTCGAATCCGACGCAACGCTCGCCGAGATCAACCCGCTCGTCATCAACGGGCAGGACCAGCTCGAGGCGCTCGATGCCAAGATGAACCTAGACGACAACGCGCTCTTCCGCCACCCCGACTACGAGGCGCTGCGGGACGTGGCGGCGGAGAACCCCTATGAGCGCGAGGCGCGCGAGGCCGGCATCAGCTTCGTCAAGCTCGACGGCGAGGTCGGCTGCATGGTCAACGGCGCCGGGCTGGCCATGGCGACGATGGACCTGGTCAAGCTCGCGGGCGGCAACCCCTCGAACTTCCTCGA
>JBHOQZ010000935.1:0-1845 GCA_042408635.1 Chloroflexota bacterium | reverse complement strand
TGCGCGACGAGGCGGGCCGGCTGGCGGGCGGGGTGGTGGTGCTGCGCGACGCCACCGCCGAGGAGGAGCTCGAGCGCCTCAAGGACGAGTTCCTGGCGGTGATCTCGCACGAGCTGCACACCCCGCTCACTGCCATCCTGGGCTACACCGACATCCTCCTGGCCGGCATCCGGGGGCCCCTCACGCCCGACCAGGCGGATATCCAGCGCGCCATCCGTGAGAACGCGCAGCGGCTGCTGCGGCTCATCAACGACCTGCTCGATGTCACGCGCCTCAAGGCGCGCGGCGTCACCCTGACCCCGCACTCCGGTTCGGTCCACGACGCGGCCGAGATCGTCGTCCGCCGGCTGGCCGAGTTCGCGCGCCGCCGCGGGGTGCAGGTGCGCAACGAGGTACCGACTGACCTGCCGGCGGCGCGCGCCGACGACGAGAAGCTCCAGCAGGTCCTGAGCAACCTGGTCTCCAACGCGATTAAGTCGAGCGAGGCCAGCGGGCAGGTCTGGATCACGGCCCGGGTGGACGCGCACCCGCAGACCGGCGCGCCGGAGCTGGTCGTCTCCGTGCACGATCTGGGGGTGGGCATCCCGCCCGAGCAGCAGGCGCGCATCTGGGACCGCTTCCAGCAGGTCGATTCCTCGGCCCGGCGGCGGTTCGGTGGCGCCGGGATCGGGCTGGTGATCGTGCGCGGCCTGGTCGAGCTGCACGGTGGCCGCGTCTGGGTGGAGAGCGAGGGTGTGCCGGGCAAGGGTGCCGTCTTCTCCTTCACCCTCCCGCTCGCCTCGGCCGAGTCGGTGGCCGAGGCGGCCGCCGCGGCACCGGCCGCCTCGGTCCCCCCGCCGACCGCCACCAACCCCCTCCCGGCGGAGCTCGCGGCGGCCACCGACTCGCGGGCCGAGGCCGCGCCGCCCCCGGCCGCGGAGGCCACGACCGGCATGGGTGCGGGCACCGGGGAGGCGCCGCCGGTGCTGGTCGTGGACGACGACGCCGACCTCGTGCGCATCGTCCAGGCCTATTTGCAGGCGGCGGGCTACCGGACGCTGGTGGCGATGAGCGCTCGCCAGGCGGTGCGGCTCGCCCGCGAGCGCCGGCCGTTCGCGGTCATCCTCGACGTGCGCCTGCCCGACGGGGACGGCTGGTCGGTGCTCCACCAGCTCAAACGCGACCCCGCCACCGAGCGCATCCCGGTCGTGATGCTCTCGGTGCTGCCGGGGCGCGACGTTGGCCTGGCCATGGGTGCGGTCGAGTACCTGGTCAAGCCGGTCGAGCGCGAGCGGCTGCTGGCGACGCTGCGGCGCGTAGCGCCGGTGCCGCGCCCGCTCATCCTCGTCGTGGACGACGACCCGCACCTGCTCGACATCCTCCGCAGCACGCTCGAGGCGGGCGGCATGGGCGTGCTGACCGCGGCCACCGGCGCCGAGGCGCTGCCGCTGCTCTACAGCCGCCGCCCGGACGTGGTGGTGCTCGACCTGATGATGCCCGGCATCGATGGCTTCGAGGTGCTGCGCTCGATCCGCGCGAGCGAGACGCTGCGCGAGCTGCCGGTGATCGTGCTCACGGCCAAGACGCTCTCGGCCGAGGAGCGCCGCTGGCTCGACAACACCGCCCAGTTCCTCGTCTCGAAATCTGGCCTGCGCCTGGAGAAGCTGCTGGCCGAGGTGCGCCGCAGCCTCGACCAGCTCGGTCGCCAGACCGACGCCGGTGCCCTCGCCCCCGGCGTTGGGGGCGAGGGCACCGGCCCGGGCGGTCACGCGGAGGGTTCCCGGCCCGGCCCGCTGCCCTGATGCCCGGGCAGGGGCGGGCGATGGGGCTGGTGGCCGCTCGGTCGGCCAGCGCCGCCCCGCCGGT
>JBHOQZ010000934.1:0-5413 GCA_042408635.1 Chloroflexota bacterium | reverse complement strand
GGCCGGGCGGGCCGGCGCCGGCGGCGCGGGGACCGCCGCTGCGGAGCTCGCACCATCGGGGTTCGGCGCAGCGGGCTGGGCCGGCGCGGTCGCCGGCGAGGTCCCTCCGGGGACGGTCGAGCTATCGCTCACGGTCTACCTCCTGCGAGGGGTTCGACGCGGCCGCCGAACCGTTGGCGCATGGGGAAGCGAGTGCGGTCGGCGCGACCGGTTCGGCGTGGCCCGGCGGCTCGGGCCGTCCCGGGCAGCGAGGGGACAGGGTCTTGCCGGCTGGAGCCGCCGGGGCGCCGCCCATTGCCCTCAGACCGGCTCGGTCGGCCCGTAGGCGATGGCGAGGGCGAGGGCGCCGTCGCGGCTGCCGGGCGAGTGGACGCAACCGGGGAGGCGCAGCGCGTAGTTGCCAGCTGAGCAGGCGCCGTCCTCGTCCTCGACCACGCCCTCGAGCACGTAGATGTGCTCGACCGCGGTGTGGCGGTGGCGCGGCACGAACGCGCCGGGCGCGTAGCGCATCAGCGAGACGTGCAGACCTGTCTCGGGGTCCTCGTGCAGCGTCTTGATCTCCACCCCTGGGTACGCTTCGACCCACGGCCTGTGGGACGCCTGGACATAGATCGAGTTGACGGCGGGCCGCGCGCCCGTTTCCTGCGCCATGCCGCTCCTCCTGCGCCGGGGACGTTTCACCTTCCCTGGCATCCTACTATGATGAGCCCGGTGCCGCGACGACCGCCGGGCCGCCGGCCGCCCGCCCCGCGGCGCGCTGCCCTACCACCGAAGGGCGCCGCCGGCGGCTCGGGCCGACGTTTCGAGTGGCGGGGCCGAGATCGAGAGTGCGGTCTCTCGGCGAGGAGCGACAGCAGCGGACCGGATCGGCGCGCACCGCCAGGCTCGGCCGCCGAGGCCAGCACGACACCATCGGAGGCAGCACCGTGCGCATCGTGGACCTCTCGCTCGAGATCATCGACGGCGATCGTCCTTGGCCCTCGCACCCGCGCGCCAGCATCACCGACTTCGCCACCCATGAGGCGACCCAGCCCCGCTTCAAACCGCCCTGCCAGGGCTACGCCACCAACCTGATCGCGATGGGCGACCATTACGGCACCCACATGGACGCGCCCTACCACTTCTTCAAAGATCTGCCGACGGTCGAGCGCGTGCCGCTCGAAGCGCTCTGCGGCCCGGCCGTGCTCCTCGACGTCAGCGCCAAGGCGAACGACGAGCCCGTTTCCCCGGCGCACCTCGAGCGCGCCGCGCAGGCGGTTGGGGGCATGCGGCGGGGCGACATCGTGCTGGTGCGCTGCTTCGCGGGCGAGGTCCGCGCGCCCGGCTGGCCCGAATGCCGGGGGCTGTCGGCGGCGGCGGCTGAGTGGCTGCGCGACGCTGGCGCCCGCACCGTCGGGGTCGACCTCGGCACGGTCGACGACTGGACCGACATGGTGCGGCCGGCCCATCTGATCCTGCTGCGCGAGCAGATCATCCTCATGGAGAACCTCACCAACCTCGACCGGATCGGCCAGCCGCGGTTCTGGTTCATCGGTCTGCCGCTGAAGATGCGCGGCGGCACCGGCTCGCCCATCCGCGCGGTCGCGGTGACGGAGCTGCCGCGCCTCGACTGAGGTGGCGGGAGCCGCCCGCGCGTCGCGACGCCGGGGGAGAGGGCAGCGCTCAGAGGATGAGCATGGCGTCGCCGAAGCTGTAGAAGCGGTAGCCCTCGCGGATCGCCTCGGCGTAGGCGGCCATGATCGCCTCGCGCGAGGCGAACGCGCTCACCAGCATCATCAGCGTGGTGCGCGACATGTGGAAGTTCGTGATCAGCGCGTCCACGACGCGGAAGCGGAAGCCCGGCGTGATGAAGAGACGACTCCAACCCTGGTAGGGGCGCAGCAGCGCGCCCTCGCGCTCCGGCCCGGAATCCGGCGGCGTCTCGGCCAGCGCGCCGACGGTTTCGAGCACCCGCACCGTCGTCGTGCCCACCGCCACGATCCGGCGGCCCTCGGCGCGGGCGCGGTTGAGCTGCTCGGCGGTCTCGGGGGCGAGCTCGAACCACTCGCGGTGGATGTGGTGGTCCTCGACGCGCTCGCTCAGCACCGAGCGAAAGGTGAAGAGGCCGGTGTGGAGCGTCACGAAGGCCCGTTCGACCCCCATCGCCTCGAGCCGGGCCAGCAGCTCGGGGGTGAAGTGGAGCCCGGCCGTCGGCGCGGCCGCCGCGCCTGGCCGCCGCGCGTACACGGTCTGGTAGCGCGCGGGGTCCTCGACGGCGCGGTGGATGTAGGGCGGCAGGGGCACCTCGCCCAGCGCCGCCAGCGCCTCGGCCAGCTCCGCCTCGGTCGCCTCGAAGCGCACCACGATCTCGCCGGTCGGCGTGCGCTCCTCGACCTCGGCCCGCACGCGCCCACCGAGGTCGAGCGGGGCGCCGGGAGAGAGCCGCCGGACCGGCTTGCCGAGCGCAAGCCAGCGGGCGCGGTCGTCGCCGGAGGCGGCGGTGCGGCTCTCGATCAGCAGCAGCTCGATCTGCTGCCCGGTGTCGACGCGCACGCCCCTGACCTGCGCGTGGAGGACGCGCGTGTCGTTGGCGACGAGCACATCGCCCGGCCGCAGGTAGTCGACGATGTCGCGGAAGCGCCGGTGCTCGATCCGCGGGGTGAGGGGCGATTGGGCGTCGCGGTGCAGCACCATGAGCCGCGCGCTGTCGCGCGGCTCGGCCGGCGTCTGGGCGATGAGGTGGGCGGGCAGCGGGTAATCGAAGTCGGCGGTGCGCATGGAGCGAGGGGTCAATCGCGCACGAGGCGATAGGGCCGATCCTCGATCAGCCCCTTGAGCAGCGTCGCGCCGACCTTGGTCGGGCTGATCGTCTCTAGGCCGAGCGAGCGGTAGAACTCCTCGCGGATCGGGTCATAGACCCGGCAGACGACCTTCTTGACGCCGTAGAGGTCCCTGGCGATCTGGGCGGCCATCAGGTTGCGGTTGTCCCCCTGGGTCGTCGCGGCAAAGACGTCCGCCTCCTCGATACCGGCCCGCACGAGCGTGTCGGCGTCGATCCCGTTGCCGACCATCGTGACCCCGCGAAACGACGACGGCAGGCGGCGGAACGCCTCCGGCACGACGTCGAGCACGGTGACGTAATGCCCGTCGCGATCGAGCATCGTCGCCAGTTGCGCGCCGACCCGCCCGCACCCCATGATCACGATCCGCACGTCTCCGCGACCTCCGTCTCTCCCTGTCGGCCGGCGCGACCGCGGGCCTGCGCGATCCGGAACCCGGCCCGGCCGGCTCGTCGCCGAAGCCTCCGACTAGGATACCCCCGCGCCGCCGACGCTTCAAGCGACGCCAGCCGCGACCGGTAACGCGGTTCCTGCCAACACGTCACGGCCCCGTGGCCTGCCCCATCCGTCGATGCGGCCGCGTGGGGACCGGCCCGCCCTCCGGGCTGATGCCATCGGCGGCCTGCGTCGAGGTCCGCCCAATCCAGGCGCGCGTGCCGAGCGAGCGGTGTGGCGTGGGGTACACTACGACCATGGCGGGAAGCTGGCGCAAGCACCAGGCGAAAGATCCCTATTTCCGGCGCGCCCGGGCAGAGGGCTACCGGGCGCGCTCGGCGTACAAGCTGCTCGAGCTGCAAGAGCACTTCAAGCTGCTGCGGCCGGGGCACGCTGTGGTCGACCTCGGCGCGGCCCCGGGGAGCTGGTCGCAGGTCGCCGCCCGCCTCGTCGGCCCGGCCGGCGTTGTCGTGGCGGTCGACCTGGCCGAGATGGCACCGCTGCCGGGCGTGACGACCCTCCAGGCCGACATCTGTGCTCCCGAGACCGCCGCGCGGGTACGCGAGCTGCTCGGCCGCGACGCCGACGTCGTGCTCTCGGACGCGGCGCCGGCCACGACCGGGATCAAGATCGCCGACCACGCCCGCTCGGTCGAACTGGCCGAGTGCTCCCTGGCGCTGGCGCTCGGCATGCTGCGCCCGGGCGGAAGCTTCGTGGCGAAGGTCTTCCGCGGTAGCGACTTCGATCAGTTCGTCGCGACCGCCCGCCGCAGCTTCTGCACCGTCAAGGTGCGGGTGCCCCCCGCCACGCGGCAGGAGAGCGCCGAAGCCTACGTCGTCGGGCTCGACCTCCGCGCCGACCAGCGCGCGTAGAGCGCCGTCGGCAGCAGGCGGCCACCGCGTCCACGCCCCGCCCGGTGCTCCCCGGCCGGTTCCTCGCGCAAGGCCAGCTCGCCCGCCGTGAGCTCCCCGCCCAGGTCGCCCAGCTCACCGGCCAGGATGTTGCCGAGCGCGAGCGCGGAGGCGGTCACGGCGTAGGCGGTGAGCACGACGAAGCGCGGTCGCTCGGCCAGCAGCTCCCGGCAGAGCGCCAGCAGCTCGGGGAGTTGCTCCTCGAATCGCCAGATTTCGCCCTTCGGGCCGCGCCCGAACGCCGGCGGATCGAGGATGATGCCCTCGTAGCGGGCGCCGCGGCGGCTGTCGCGGCGCACGAACTTGGGCACGTCGTCGAGGATCCAGCGGATGGGCCGGTCGGCCAGGCCCGAGGCGCGGGCGTTCTCCTGCGCCCAGCCGATCGCCTTGCGCGAGGCATCGACATGCACCACCGCCGCCCCGGCGGCGGCCGCCACCAGCGAGGCGAGGCCCGTGTAGCCGAAGAGGTTGAGCACCCGCGGCCGGGCCTCGTCCGCGGGCGACGCGGCCGGACCCGGGCGGTGTCCGTCCTCTGGGCGCTCGGCCGCCCGCAGCAGGGCGTCGATCCAGGTCCAGTGGCCCGCCTGCTCGGGGAAGATGCCAGTGTGGCGGAACGGCGTCAGGCGGGCCAGCGCGGTGAGGTAGCGCCAGCGCACCGGCCACGGCTCCTCGAAGCCGGCGCGGCGCTGCCACTGCCCGCCCTCGCCCTCGCCGCGGTGGAAGACCGCGTCGGCGCGCTCCCACTCGGCACGCGGTCGGGCCGGGCGCCAGAGCGCGGCCGGCTCGGGCCGGCGCAGCGTGTAGCGGCCCCAGCGCTCGAGCTTCTCGCCGTCGCCGCTATCGAGCAGCGCGTAGTCGCGCCAGTCGGACGGCACGAGGACGTCGAGCCGGGTAGCCACTGGGGGGTGCGGGGGCGGCATCAGCCCTCCGATGGGTCGAGAGAGTGGATTGCCAGACCGGTCGGCACCTTCGGGTAGAAGAACGTGCTCTTCTGCGGCAGGCGGCGGCCGGCCAGCGCCTCGGCGACCATCTGCTCCACGTCGACCGGGTTGAGCAGGATCGCCGCCACCGCCTCCCCGCGCCGGACCGCCTCGACAGCCTCGGCGGCGTCGCGCGTGAACCAGACCGCCGCTTCGAGCGCGGCCTCGTCGACGCCGAAGGCCCCCTCGATCACCGCCACGCGCGCGATCGTGGCGTCGAGCGGCCGCGGCCCCGCCGCGCCGGCCCCGCCGCGCCCTCCGTCGCGCG
>JBHOQZ010000933.1:0-9921 GCA_042408635.1 Chloroflexota bacterium | reverse complement strand
GTCAGCCCCTGCTGCGCCACCGCCGAGCCACCCGGCCCGCTCGCCACACCCTGCTGCCCGATCGCCGTGCCGCCCGCCCCGGTCGTCACCGCGTTCTGGCCGATTGCCGTGCCGCCGCCGCCCGCGACGACCGCGTTCTGCCCGATGGCGGTGCTGCCCGCGCCGGCAACCACCGCGTTCTGCCCAATCGCGGTCGCGCCGAGACCACCCGTCGCCACGGCATTCTGGCCGATGGCCGTCCCGCCGAAGCCCCCGGTCGCGACCGCGTTCTGCCCGATGGCCGTGCTGCCGGTTCCCGCGACCACGGCGTTCTGGCCGATGGCGGTGCCACCCAGACCACCCGTCGCCACGCCATTCTGCCCGATGGCCGTCCCACCACCATTCGCGACCACCGCGTTCTGCCCGATCGCCGTGCCACCGAACCCGCCGGTCGCCACGGCGTTCTGGCCGATGGCGGTGCTACCGGTCCCTGCGACGACCGCGTTCTGGCCGATGGCGGTGCCGCCCGTGGCGACCGCGTTCTGCCCGATGGCCGTCCCGCCCAGGCCGCCCGTGGCGACCGCGTTCTGCCCGATCGCCGTGCCGCCGCCGTTGGCCACGACCGCGTTCTGGCCGATCGCCGTGTTGCCACCGCCCGCGACCACCGCGTTCTGGCCGATGGCGGTGCCGGTGCCGCCCGTGGCGACCGCGTTCTGGCCGATGGCCGTGCCGCCCAGGCCGCCGGTCGCGACGGCGTTCTGGCCGATGGCGGTGCCACCGTGGTTGCCCGTCGCCACCGCGTTCTGGCCGATCGCCGTGCCACCCCGGCTACCCGTGCTGACCGCGTTCTGCCCGATGGCGGTGCCGCACTTGGCCGGCGGCCGGCAGTCGGCGAACGCCGGGGCCGCCGGGACGGCCACTCCGGCCAGCAGGGCCAGCGCCGTCGCCGGCAGCAGCAGGGCGCGCGTGGTCTGGCGCAGCAGGTGCTGGCGGCGGCTGGTGCTGGTGCGGATCATCGTCTCGTTCTGGCTGAAGTGCTCCATCGTCGTGCTCCTTCCTTCCTTCGTGGCAGCCCGCCCGGGCCATCTCCTCGTTGCTAGGCGGGTTCTCCCCCGCCCCCTGGCTCTCGTCTGCGGTGCGCGCCCTCGTTTGTCTCGTGGACTTTTCGGTGCGCCCCGCGTTGTCTTGACGATTGGAGGATAGGGCTTGGGCGCGGGCGGCTCTGCCCCCTGCGGCAAGCCGGCTCTGTGCTCTCCGGCACGCTCGCACAGGGGCGGGGTGCGCTCGGTGCCCTAGCGCTGGGGGAACGGGCAGGGATGAGGGGCAGGTTGGCGGGGCTGCTTACCGGGCGCCAGGGGTGGGCAGGGAAGGCTGGTCGGCGGCGCGATACGATTTGGCGGCGTCGAGAGGCGGTGCGTTAGGGCGGGTGGTTTGGGCTGGCGCCGGGGGCGGTGGGTGGTGTGGGTGGCTGAGTGGTGAGTGCGTGGGGCGGCGGCTGGTGGGGTGAGCCGCGGTGGTCGCTGATTGGGGGAAGGTTGGTCAGGGCGCGGCTACGCTGGTGGGGCGCGGCGGGCGGGCGGAATGGAGCGTGGCGAGCGCCAGCGCGAGGCCGACGAGCGGCGCCACGCCCGCCGCTAGGAACATGGCCGGGTAGCCGTGGAGGCTCGCCACGATCGCCATGCCAAGCGAGCCGCCGCCGATCCCCAGCTCCTGCCCGATGCCGAAGGTGCTCATCGCCGCGCCGCGCTCGGACGCCGGCACCCGGTCGATCGCCTGCGCGATCAGGGCGGGGAAGGCGCAGCCCGAGCCCACGCCGATCAGCACCCCGGCGACCGCGAAGAGCAGGAAGCTCTCGGCCAGGCTCAGCGCGGCCAGGCCGAGCGTCGTCAGCACCAGCGAGGGCGCGATCACCGCCAGGCGTCCGAAGCGGTCGGAGAGCTTGCCGGCAGCCCCGCGCGCCAGCACGGTGGCGAGCGCCTGCACCAGGTAGTAGAGACCGGGGTTGGCGATGCCGCGCTCAACGGCGTAGACCGCGACGAACGAGATCACCGTGCTCGTGCCGACGAACAGTCCAAGGCAGGCGAGTGACGGGGCCAACGCGCCGGGCGCGAAGAAGGCGCCCCAGCGTAGCGGCGCCGTCGCCCGCTCGCGCCGCTCGCGCAGCCGCAGCCCGAACAGGCAGGCCACGGCGGCCAGGCCGGCGCAGGTCAGCCAGAGCGCCTCATAGCCGAGCCACTCGGCGAGCGAGACGCCGAGCGCGGGCGCGGCCGCCTGTGCCCCCGTCTGCATCATGCCGAAATACCCGATCGCCTCGCCTCGCCGGGCGCGCGGCGCGATGTCGGCGACGAATACGCTCGAGGCGGTGTGGTAGATGCCCAGCCCGAGCCCGTGGTAGGCGCGCAGCGCCAGCAGTGCCACCAGTGAGGGCGTCCAGCCATAGAGCAGCGAGGCCGTGGCATAGATGAAGCTGCCGAACACGATGAACGGTTTCGCGCCGTGGCGATCGACGAGCCAGCCGCTCACGGCTCGCGACACCAGCGCCGGAAACGCCACCAGCGTGACGAGCAGGCCGATCTCCCAATCGGTCGCGCCGCGCCCGAGCGCCCAGATCGGTAGCGCCGCCGTCAGTAGCGAAAAGCTGAAGAAGTGGCAGAGGCTGCTCAGGCAGACCAGCACGAAGTTCGACGACAGCAGCGGCTCGGTCTCCCGATCGTGGCCCGCTGCCAGCCCGGGCGCGGCGGCAGCCATCAGCGCGCCGCGTGGAGGGGCGTGCAGAGCACGTCCGGGTCGACCAACACGTCCACGACCGCCGTACGCCCGCTCGCCAGCGCCGATTCGAGCGCGGGGGCCAGTTCGCCCGGCGCCTCCACCCGGTAGCCCTCGGCGCCGAAGGCGCGGGCGAGCGCCGAGAAATCGGGGTTGGCGAAATCGCTGCCGATGCGCCGGCCGCCGTAGACCGCGCGTTGGTAGGAGCGGACGTTGCCGAAGCCGAAGTCGTTGGCGACGACCACGACGACGTGGAACCCCTCGCGCACCGCCGTCTCGAGCTCGGCCAGGTTCAGCGCGAAGCCGCCATCGCCGGTCACGCAGACGACGCGGCCGGTGCTGCCCGGCGCCCGGCCCGCCCGGTAGCCGATCGCCACCGGCAGCCCCGAGCCGATCGCGCTGAAGTTCGTCGTATCCACGAACGTGCCCGGCTTGTGGCGCGACAGGTAGCCGCGCAGGAAGACGGCGGCGTTGCCCGAGTCGCTCACGACCACGTCGTCCGGGCCGAGCGCACGGTCCAGGGTCGCCATGAGGAACTCCGGCCGGATGCGTCGCGGCTCGCCCGGCCAGGCGAGCGCCGCCTCGACCGCCGCGCGCTGCCCGGCCCGCGCCTTCTCCACCTCCCCTGCCCAGACCGTCTCACCTGCTCCCTCGACCACGTCGAGCAGCGCCGCCAGGGCAACGCCGACGGGGCCGACCACGGCGGCCGCTACGGGATAGGCCGCGCCCACCCGCTCCGGCGCGTCGACCACCTGCACGATCGGCGTACCGGCTGGCACGTAGGTCGCGTCGTAGCGCGTCGAGTAGAAATCCAGGCCGCCCCCGACGTCGAGGATCAGGTCCGCCTGCCGCACGACGGCGTTGGCGGCCTCGCGTCCGCACGGGCCCATCGGCCCCAGACCAAGCGCGTGGCTGTCGGGGAACGCGTCGAGCGCGTGATACGACGTGGCGACAGGCGCGCCCAAGCGCTCGGCGAGGCGGCGCAGCGCGTCGGGCGCCTCGTCGCCGGCCCAGAGGACACCGTCCCCCGCCACGATCACCGGGCGCCGCGACCGCTCCAGCAACACCCGCGCCCCTTCGAGCGCCGCGCCGCCCGGTTCGGAGGGGGGCAGCGCGCGGTACGCCCTCGGCCCGAGCGGCGCGGCGTCCGCCTCAGCCGCCAGCAGCTCGGGCATCACATTCAGGTGGGCTGGACCATAGGGAGGGGTGAGGGCGGCGCGTAAGCAGTTGCGCAGCGCAGTGGGGAGTTGCTCCGGGACGGTCGGCATGGTGCTCAGCTTCGTGACCGGGGCATAGAGCGCGACCTGGTCGAGCTCCTGGAACATGTCGCGCCCGTGGTAGCGGCCGGACTGCTTGGCGGTGTAGGCGAGGAGCGGCACGCGGCCTTTGTAGGCGGCTGCCACACCCGAAAGGAGGTTGGTCGCGCCGGGGCCGACGGTGGCGAGGCAGACCCCCAGGCCGCGCCGGGCCCGCGCCCAGCCGTAGGCCATGTAGGCGGCGCCCTGCTCGTGGCGCGCCGTCACGAACCGTAGCTCCGCGTCTCCATGGAGCCGGTCGAGGAGCGGGAGGAATTGCGAGCCCGCCAGGCCGAACCAGGTCGTCGCGCCCTCGCGGCGCAACGCCTCGACGATCAGCTCCGCGCCCCGAATGCCCGCCACCGCGCGTCCCCTCCTCCGATCTCCCGCGCCATTGTAGCGAATGCCCACGGAGCGGATCGCGCCGGGATCGTAGGCGGCTACCCGCCCAGGGGTGAATGGGAGCGCGGATCGTGGCCGGGGTATGCAGCGCGCGTGGCAGCGGCAAGCGGGAACGGGACCCGCGCCGGCCTCGGCCCCCCGGCGCGGGCAAAGCGGGGCAATGCGTCCGAGCTACCCGCCGTCGCCACCCGAGGTCGGCGGCCCGCTCCCGCGCGGCCGGTCGCGCTCCAGCATGCGGGCGACGCGCTCCCGGAGCTCGGGGCTGGCGTAGCTGTGCGCCTGCGCCATCGCCTCGTAGTCGAGCGCCGCCTCCAGTCCCTGGAGGATCGGCCGGGCCAGGGCGCGCTTCGTCATGCGGGTTGCCGCGGCAGGCTTGGCCGCGATCTCGTTAGCGAGGGCGAGCGCCGCGGGGAGGAGCTCCTCCGGGGGCAGAACGCGGTTGACGAGCCCGATGGCGAGCGCCTCGTCGGCCGTGATGGCGCGACCGGTGAAGCAGAGCTCGGCGGCGCGGGCGTGGCCAACCAGCAGCGGCAGGAGGTGCGTGGTCGCCATGCCGGGGTGCAGCCCCAGGTTGAGGAACGACACCGCCAGGCGAGCCCCGACCGCGCAGAGGCGGAGGTCGCAGGCGAGGGCGACGCTGAGCCCCGCACCGACCGCCGCGCCGTTGATCGCGGCGATCGTCGGGATGTCGAGCTCGACTAGTCCCAGGTAGAGGCGGTAGAACGCGCCCATCTCCCGGCGGTTCGCCTCGGGGTCGCGGCCGGCCATGCGCTGGAGCATCGCCAGGTCGCCGCCGGCGCAGAACGCCTGCCCCTGACCGGTCAGCACGAGCACATTGACGTCGGGTGCGGTGCGCACCTCACCCAGCCGCGCCGCGAATGCGGCCGTCAGCTCCGCGGTCATGGCGTTGCGCTTCTCGGGCAGGTTGAAGGTGAGCAGCGCCACCGCGCCGCGTCGCTCGAGCCGCACCGCCTCCGACACGCTACCCGCCTCCTGACCGACGCGCGCTGACCGGGTCCCGTAGCCCCGGCGGGGTGCGCACCACGCCCGGACCAGCGCTGGCGGCTCGCCCTGACGCCGCGACCCGATCCGGTAGCCCCGGAGGGATTCGAACCCTCACGCTTGCGCGGGGGATTTTAAGTCCCCTGTGTCTGCCGATTCCACCACGGGGCCGCAGAGAGAGTGTACCACGCGGCCTAGCCGCTGCTGGCCCCGCCCACGGCGCCCGTGCCGACGGCGGTCTCGGCGCCGCCGGGCGGCGTTTCGGCCTTTTCCTTGCGCTTCTCGGCGACCTGGCGCTCGCGCTCTTCGCGCTTCTTGGCGGCCAGCGCCACCAGTTCGGGTGTCTGCTCGAAGAAGAACTCGAGGTCGGCCTTGCCGTCGGGATTGGGCGCCAGGTCGATCAGCACCTTGCTCCCCTCGGGGATGCCGCCGGAGGCCATCAGGTCGGCCAGCGGCGCCTCGACATCCTTGAGCAGCCGGTTGCGCAGCGGGCGCGCGCCGAACCGCGGATTGAAGCCCTTGTGGAGCACGTGGTTGCGCGCCGCCGGCGTCAGCTCGACGAACACGCCGTATTCGAGGTATTTCTCGTTCGCTTCCTTCATCATCCGCTCGAAGATGCGCGTCAGCGTCTCGCTGTTGAGCGGCCGGAAGGCGATGATCTCGTCGATGCGGTTGATCCACTCGGGGCTGAAGACGCGCTGCAGGGCGGCAAAGCCGATGCCGAAGATCTTCTCGCCGGTCGACTCGACCTCGCGGCGCGGCGTGCTGAAGCCGATGTGACGCTTGTCGATGAAGTCGACCATCTCCTTGGCCCCGACGTTGGTCGTCATGATGACGATCGAACGCCGGAAGGAGACGCGTCGACCGCTATTGAGCAGCGTGATCTCGCCGTCCTCCATGATCTGGAGGAGAAGGTTCCATAGCTCGTGGTGCCCCTTCTCGATCTCGTCGAAAAGGACGACGCTGTTCTCGACCTCGATGATGTCGGGGTCGATCAGGGGCTTCTGCTCGCGGCCGACGTAGGAGGGCGGCGCGCCGAGCAGCGCCGAGACTTCGTGGCCGTGGGCGAAGAGGCTGCAATCGATCTTGAGGAAGCCACCGCCGTCGGGGTGGATGATCGAGGCGATCCGCTTGGCGCACTCGCTCTTGCCCACGCCGGTCGGCCCGAGGAAGAGCAGGCACACGCGCGGGCGCGTGGCGTGGCCCGCCGCGAAGCCGTAGCGGGCGCGGTTGAGTGCTCGGAGCAGGCTCTCGATGGCCCGATCCTGGCCGTAGATCGATTCGCGCAGGTAGCGCTCGAGCTGGTCGAGCGGGTTGGACTGCCCGCGAACAGCTTTCTGCATGGTCGACCTTTCTCCCTGTACTTCGACCCCCGCGCCGGCTCGTGGCTCAAGCCTGCGAGCAGGTGAGATGAGAGCGCAATCAAGACGTAAATGGGGCACCACGTCTGGGAGGGCTGAGGGGCGGTTCGACGCCTGCCTGGCGGCGAAAGAACAACAACCCACAGGCGGTCGCGTTGCGAAGCGGCGTGCATTCGTCGTACCCAGTGCCCGAAGCGTAAACGGAGTGTAACGACATGGCGGAGTAGAGTCAAGCCAGCCCGTTCGCCTGATCACCTCAACTCCGCGATGTGTGCATGGTGCGACAGTTCCTCGACACGAGGCGGACGTGCCCTTTCGCCGCCGATCAGGAGAGTCCGCTGATGCGCCCCGAGGCATCGATGTCGATCCGTTCCCCGGCCGGGCTCGACGCCAGGCGCGGCATAGTGTTCATCTCCCCGACCAGCGGAAAGACGAACCCTGCCCCGGCCGACAGCCGCACATCGCGGATCGGCAGTGTGAAGCCGCTCGGCCGGCCCTTTTGGGTCGCGTCGGCCGAGAAGGAGAGGTGAGTCTTGGCCATGCAGACGGGCAGGTTCCCGTAGCCCTGCCGCTCGAGCTGCCGCAGCCGCCGATCCGCCTCCGGGCTGTAGCTCACGGCCGCCGCGCCGTACATCGTCGTGGCGATCGTCTCGATCTTCGCCTTGAGCGGCGCGTCGAGCGGGTAGAGGAAGCGGAAGTTGCTCGGCCCACTGGCCGCCTCGACCACGGCCCGGGCCAGGTCCGTCGCCCCCGCCCCGCCGTGCGCCCAGTGGTCCGCGGGAACCGCGGCGACCGCCCCGGCCTCGCGCGAGATGCGCTGCTCGAGCTCGATCTCGGCCGGCTTGTCGCTCGGGAAGAGGTTGACCGCGACCACCACCGGCACGCCGAAGGTGCGCGCGTTCTCGATCTGCTTGACGAGGTTCGAGGCACCGGCCTCGACGGCCTCGAGGTTCTCCTCGCCGAGCGCCGGGTCGAGGGGCCGGCCCGCCACGACCCGGAAGCGGCCGCTGTGCATCTTGAGGGCGCGGATCGTCGCCACCAGCACCGCGCAGTCGGGCACGAGCCCGCTGACGCGGCACTTGATGTTCATGAACTTCTCGCAGCCGAGGTCCGCGCCGAAGCCGCTCTCGGTGATCGTGTAGTCGGCCAGTTTCACCGCGATCTGGTCGCCCAGCACCGAGCTGTTGCCGTGGGCGATGTTGCCGAACGGGCCGGCGTGGACGATCGCCGGGGTGTTCTCGAGCGTCTGGACCAGGTTGGGCTTGATCGCGTCGACGAGCAGCGCCGCCATCGCCCCGGCGCACCCGATCTGCTCGGCCGTCACCGGCTTACCGTCGGCGTCGAGGCCGATCACGATCCGGCCGAGCCGCTTGCGCAGGTCCGCGTAGCCGGTGGTCAGCGCCAGGATCGCCATGATCTCAGAGGCGGCGGTGATGTCGAAGCCGGTCTCGCGCGGCACGCCGTTGTCCTTGCCGCCGAGGCCGGTGATGATCTGCCGGAGCGCGCTGTCGTTGACATCGAGCACGCGGCGCCAGGCGATCGCGGTGGGTTCGAGGCGCAGCGCGTTGCCGCGTGCAAGATGGTTGTCGATGAACGCCGCCAGCAGGTTGTGCGCCGCCGTGATGGCGTGAAAATCGCCCGTGAAGTGGAGGTTGATGTCTTCCATCGGCACGACCTGGGCGTAGCCGCCGCCGGCCGCGCCACCCTTGATGCCGAAGACCGGTCCCAGCGACGGCTGGCGCAGCGTGATGATCGCCCGCTTGCCGATGTGCTTCATCGCCTGACCGAGGCCGACGGTGGTCGTCGTCTTGCCCTCGCCCAGCGGCGTGGGCGTGATCGCGGTGACGTCGATGTACTTGCCGTTCGGGCGATCCCGGAGGCGTTCGAGCACCTCGAGCCGGATCTTGGCCTTGTAGCGGCCGTAGAGCTCGATCTCGTCGTCCCGCAGCCCCAGGTCGGCGGCGATCTCGGCGATCGGCCGCAGCGTCGCGGCCTGCGCGATTTCCAGGTCGGTCGGCATCGCTCCTCCTCTGCAGCGGCGTCCCCCCGGCTGAGCAGGTCGGCTGCCGCTACCTCCTGTGCGTGCGCGTCAGCAAGGCCCGCCCGGTCCCTCCGGCAGGGGCGAGCATCGGGGAGGGCCGGCGGGTAGGCCCCCTCTCACGTCCGTGCCCGGCGGCGCCGCGCGGCCTCGAGCGTGTTGCGAAGCAGGATGGCGTTCGTCACCGGTCCGGTGCCGCCCGGCACCGGCGTGACCGCGCCGGCCACCGCCTCGACCGAGTCGAAGTCGGCGTCCCCGACCAGCTTGCCATCGACGTAGTTGGTGCCGAAGTCGATGACGGTCGCGCCCGGCTTCACCATCGACCCGTCCACCAGCCCGACGCGGCCGGTCGCCAGGGCCAGGATGTCGGCGCGGCGCGTCTGCTCGGCCAGGTCGGGCGTGCGCGAGTGGCAGACCGTCACGGTCGCGTTGGCCGCCAACAGGAGCAGCGCGAAAGGCTTGCCGACGACGTTGCTGCGCCCCACCACCACCGCGTGCCGACCTGCGATCTCGATCCCCGACCGGCGCAGGATCTCAAGGCCGCCGAGCGGTGTCGCCGGCACGAGCGCGTCGGGGGCGCCGGTCGCCAGCCGGCCCGCGTTGAGCGGGTGGATGCCGTCGACGTCCTTCTCCGGCGGAATGGCGGCGACGACGGCGGCAATATCGGTTCCCGACGGCAGCGGCATCTGGACGATGATCCCGTCGATGCTCGGATCGGCGCCGAGCTGCCGCACCAGCGCCACGATCTCGGCCGTGCCCACGGTTGCGTCAAGGTCGTGGCGGGCGAAGCGCAGCCCGGCGCGGTCGAAGACCCGCCCGATCTGGCGCACGTACTGCGCGGAGGCGGGATCGCCGGCGGCGATGACGACCGCGATGCCGGGTGCCTCCCCCCACTCCCGCCGCAGGCGCCGGGTCTCGTCGGCGACTTCGGCGGTGATGGCGGCGGCGATCGCCCGGCCGTCGAGGATACGCGCCCCCACGGCTACACCCCGCCGCCGACGGTCGCGACCGCGCGCTCGATGGCGGCGCGGTGGTCGTCGAGCTCGCGCTCGATCTCGGCCGCAACGGCCCCGTCCTT
>JBHOQZ010000932.1:0-5588 GCA_042408635.1 Chloroflexota bacterium | reverse complement strand
CTCGCCCGCGAGGCGGTCACCCTAACCGAGGCCCAGGGCACGACGCTCGAGCGGCTGCAACACCGCTTGACCCTGGCGCTCGCCCTGCTCGCCCTGGCCGAGACGGCTCCCACCGCTCGGGTCTGGCGACCCGAGAGACAGAGGGTGGATCATACCGGCAGCACCCGCACGGCCGGACGCGGCGGCCCGGCCCGGAACAGCACCGTCCCAGGCTCGGCGGGGGCAGGGGCAACGTCCCGGGAGGCACTCACGGAGGCGGACCGGCTGGCCGGGGCGGTGGCGGACGAGGCAGGTGCCCACGGCTTGGCGCCACTGCTCGGAGAGGCGGCGCTGGTGCAGGCGGGCTGCGCGGCCGCCGCCGGCGAAGCGACGCGGGCGGAGGCGCTGGCGCGAACGGCGGTCCAGGCGCTGGAGCCGATCGGCGGTCCCGCGCTCGGCCGGGCCTGGCTCACACTGGCGCGGGTCGGCGCGGCAACGTTGGGCGAGGCCGAGCGGCGCGCCCTCGTCGAGGCGGCCTGCCGCCTGTTCGCAGAGAGCGGCGCCCGCCGCGAGCTGCGCCAGGCCAGGGTCGAGGCGCGGGCGCTGCCGGTGGCCTGAAGTCGTCGCGCCCGGGCCACGCCCGCTTCCCTTATTGCCCGCTTCGGCCACGGCTCGCCGTCGTGCGCCGCGCCTCCACGGTGTACGGGCCACGGCCCGTTCCCTTCGTTGCTCGCTCCGGCTACAATGAGCGACGGCCCCTGATCTATCCGATGTGGCCTGGGTCGCCTGACCCCAGTGCAGGCACCGCACCGATGGGTCTCGAGGCCGGGGGGTCGACGGGTTCCCGACCGGTGCGGAGCCGGATTCCGCATCGCACCCCGTGACCCGGCTGGGGTGAGGAGAGAAACAGAGAAACCAATGCCGACTGTCCGACGCTTCAATGTGGTGCCGGCGCTGCCGCCCCAGCTCCAGCAGTTGCGCGAGCTGGCGTACAACCTGCGCTGGACGTGGGACCCGGCCAGCACCGACCTCTTTCGCCGCCTCGACGTCACGCTCTGGCGCAACACGGGGCACAACCCCGTCGCCCTGCTCGGCCAGATCAGCCAGGAGCGGCTCAACGCGGCCGCCGATGACGACGGCTATCTGGCGGCCCTGGCCGACGTCTGGGAGGAGTACGAGCGCGAGCTGAAGCACTCCCGAACGTGGTACAGCCGGCAGGCCGGACCCGATCTCGACTGCCAGATCGCCTATTTCTCGCTCGAGTTCGGGCTGACGGAGTGCCTGCCGATCTACTCGGGCGGCCTGGGCGTGCTCGCAGGCGACCACCTCAAATCCTCCAGTGAGCTCGGCCTGCCGCTAATCGGCGTGGGCGTCCTCTATCAGCGCGGCTTCTTCCACCAGTACCTGGCGCCCGACGGCTGGCAGCTCGAGCAGCAGCCTGAGATCGACTACTCGGTCCGCCCGGTGCAGATCGTGCGCGACGAGGCCGGGCAGCCCATCACCATCGCGGTCGACATGCCCGGCCGGCAGGTCCACGCCCAGATCTGGCGCGCGCAGGTCGGGCGCGTCCCGCTCCTCCTGCTCGACACCAACATCCCGCAGAACGCCTCACCGGAGGACCGAGCGATCACCGACCAGCTCTACGCCGGCGACGCCGAGCGGCGCATCCGCCAGGAGATCCTGCTGGGCATCGGCGGCATCCGGGCGCTCCATCGCCTCGGCTACAAGCCGACGGTCTTCCACATGAACGAGGGGCACTCGGCGTTTCTCGGGCTCGAGCGGATCCGACTGCTGATGCAGGAGCGCCACTGCACCTTTGCCGAGGCGCTCGAGGCGACTGCGCCGGGCAACGTCTTCACCACGCACACGCCCGTCCCGGCCGGCATCGACCGGTTCGGCCCCGACCTGATCGACCGCTACTTCGGCTGGCTCTGGCCGCAGCTCGGGCTCTCCCGCCACGACTTCCTGGCGCTGGGACGGCTCAACCCGAATGATGAGGGCGAGCCGTTCAACATGGCCGTCTTCGCACTCAGATTGGCCGCCAACGCCAACGGCGTCAGCAAGCTGCATGCGCGCGTCTCGCGCCTGATGTGGCAGAGTGCCTGGCCGGAGGTGCCCACCATCGACATCCCGATCCAGCCGATCACCAACGGCATCCACCTGCGCTCCTGGATCTCGCCCGAGATGCAGGCGCTCTACGACCGCTACCTCGGCCCGCGCTGGCGCCAGGACCCGGACGACTTCGATGTCTGGCAGGAGGCGCAGAACATCCCGGCCGAGGAGCTCTGGCGGGTCCACGAGCGCCGGCGCGAGCGGCTGGTGGGGTTCGCGCGCCGCCGCCTGCGCGAGCAGTTGCAGCATCGCGGCGCCCCCCAGACCGACGTCGAGCAGGCCGGCGAGGTGCTCTCGCCCGACGCGCTCACGATCGGCTTCGCCCGGCGCTTCGCCGTTTACAAGCGGGCGACGCTTCTCTTCCGCGACGTCGAGCGCCTCGCCGACATCCTCAACAACGCGCAGCGCCCGGTGCAGATGATCTTCTCCGGCAAGGCGCACCCGCAGGATATGCCAGCGAAGGAGCTGATTAAGCAGATCATCAAGGCGACGCACGAGGCCGGGCTGCGCAACCGCATTGTCTTCATCGAGGACTACGATATCAACATCGCGCGCTACCTGGTCCAGGGCGTCGATCTCTGGCTCAACTCGCCGCGCCGCCCGCTCGAGGCGAGCGGCACCAGCGGCATGAAGGTCGCCGCCAACGGCGGCCTCAACTGCTCGGTCCTCGACGGCTGGTGGGCTGAGGCGTACAACACCGACGTGGGCTGGGCGATCGGCCGCGGTGAAGAGTACACCGACACCGACTACCAGGATGCCGTCGAATCGAGCGCGCTCTACGATCTGCTCGAGCGCGACATCATCCCGACGTTCTACGAGCGCGGGCGCGATGGGCTGCCGCGGCGCTGGATCACCAAGATGAAAAACTCGATCACCCAGCTCGCGCCGGTCTACAACACCAACCGCATGGTGCTCGAGTACGCCACCCGCTTCTACCTCCCGGCCGCCCGCCGCACCGCCGACCTGATGGCCGACGACCTGAAGCGGGCGCGCGCGCTGGCCGCCTGGCAGCAGCGCGTCAGCCAGGAGTGGCCCAAGCTGCACGTCGTGGCGGTCCAGTCGAACCTCAACGGCCAGGTGACGGCCGGCGACGAGGTCAAGGTCACCGCCCAAATCTACCTCGACGGCCTCACGCCCGACGACGTCGCCATCGACCTCTACGCCGGCCGCGTCAACCCCGACGGCCAGATCGTCGACGGCACCGCCACCCCCATGCGCTCGGTCGGCGCACCGGCGGACGGCGTCTACACCTTCGAGGGCAGCGTGAAGACGCGCACCAGCGGCGAGCACGGCTTCGCCATCCGCGCGCTGCCGCACCACCCCGACCTCGCCAACCCCTACGCGCCGCACCTGATCCTCTGGAGCTGACGGTCGGCCGGAGCGGACGGGTTGGCTGGGGCAGGGCAGGAACGGCCAACATCGACGCCCCGGAGTTGGGCGACACCTGGGAGTGCATGCTACCCTGGGGGCAACGCGAGCGGGGAAGGGAGCGGGCGGAGAGCGAACATGGGAGCGGCGGAGCGACCACACGACGAGGCGGAGCGGCTGGCGACGCTGCAGGGGCTGGGCATCCTGGACACGCCGCCCGAGGAGCGTTTCGACCGCCTGACGCGCCTCGCCCAGCGCGTTTTCGACGTGCCGATTGCGCTCGTCTCCCTCGTGGATGCCGAGCGGCAGTGGTTCAAATCCTGGCAGGGGATCGACACCACCGAGACGAGCCGCGAGATCTCCTTCTGCGCGCACGCCATCCTCGGCGAGGCGCCGCTCGTGGTCGAGGATGCCCGGCTCGACCCGCGCTTCGCCGACAACCCCTTCGTCACCGGCCCCCCCCACGTCCGTTTCTATGCCGGCCAGCCGATCCACGCGCCCGACGGCCACCGCATCGGCACGTTCTGCGTGCTCGACCGGCGCCCGCGGCAGTTCGACGCCGCCGACCTCGCCGCGCTGGCCGACCTCGGCCGGCTGGCCGAGGAGCAGCTCGACGCAGCCAGCGTCGGCCAGGCGCTCAACGACCTGGTCCGGGAGGAGATCGAGCGGCAGCAGGCGCAGATGCGCCTCGCCCTCCAACACGCGGCCACCCGCGTGCTGGCGGAGGCGGAGACGCCCGCCGAGGCGCTGCCGCGCATCCTGGGCGAGCTCGGAGAGGTGCTCGGCTGCGCGGTCGGGGCTTTCTGGCTGGTGGCGGGGGACGGGTACCCCACCCGCTGCGGCGGGTACCCGGCGGGTGGGACGCCGGTCCTGCGCCACGCCGCCCACTGGCACCTGCCCGAGATCGACGTGGCGGAGTTCGTTGCCCTGTCGCGCGGGCTCACCTTCGCGCGCGGCGAAGGGCTGCCTGGCCACGTCTGGGCCGCAGGCAAGCCGATCTGGGTTGCGGACGGCAGCCGGCTGGCCGGCCGCGGGCCGCGCGACGAGGCGGGACGAGCGGCCGGCCTCGAGTCCGCGCTCGCCTTCCCCATTCTGGGGGATGGCGACGTGCTGGGCGTCATCGAGTTCTTCAGCGCGCAGATGATGGAGTCCGACGAGGAGCTCCTGCAGCTCCTCGAGAGCCTTGGGCACCAGATCGGTCATTTCATCCGCCGCAAGGAGGCGGAGGCCGCGCTGCGCGACGAGCGCGACCTGATCGACAAGGTGCTCGAGACGACCAGCAGCCTCGTGCTGGTGCTCGACCGCGAGGGCCACGTCGTGCGCCTCAACCGCGCCTGCGAGGAGACGCTGGGCTACCGGCTCGACGAAATCCGCGGCCGGTTCCTGGCGCACGTCTTCGTTGATCCGGCCGACCCCGAGAGCGCGGCCCGGCAGTTCATCGCGCGTCTGCAGCCGGACGAGCTGCCGCTGACGCGCGAGGCGGTCTGGGTGACGCCCGGCGGCAACTTTCGGCTGATCGCCTGGTCGGTCGGCGCTCTGCTCGACGCGGCCGGCCAGGTCGAGTTCGTGGTCGGCACCGGGATCGACGTCACCGAGCAGCGACAGGCCGAGCAGGAGCTGGTGAACGCCTACGCACGAGCGGAGCGCCTGCGCGGGGAGACGCGGGCGATCCTGGATGCGACCGGCGAGGCAATGGTGCTGATCGCCCCCGACGGCAAGGTGTTGACCGTGAACCGGCGCTTCACCGAGCTGTTCAGGCTCGAGCCGCGCGATGTGGTCGGCCAGACGATCGCCCAGCTCGACGGCTGCGCCACGCGCATCTTCGGCAGCGCCGACGTGCTCTCCGCCGACGCGGGTGGCGTGCTGGCCGATGGGCAGGAGCAGTTCACCCGGATCGTCGAGCAGCGCTGGCCCCAGCCGCGCGAGCTCGAGCTCTACTCCACGCCGGTGCAGAGCGAGCAGGGCGAGCGGCTGGGCCGGCTGTTCAGCTTCCGCGACGTCACGCGCGAGCGCGAGGTCGACCGGATGAAGACCGAGTTCGTCTCCCTCGTCTCGCACGAGCTGCGCACGCCGCTCACCTCGATCAAGGGCTACGTCGACCTGCTGGTCGAGGGTGAGGTGGGGCAGAT
>JBHOQZ010000930.1:0-2000 GCA_042408635.1 Chloroflexota bacterium | reverse complement strand
TCGCGCCCGTGGTCGAGGCGGAGCTGAACGTGAACGGTCGGCCGCTGGCGACGCTCCAGGGCGAGCCGTGGGTCTACGAGTGGGACACGCTGGGCCTGCCCAGCGGCCAGAACTCCCTGAACATCACCGTGCGCGACCGCGCCGGCAACCAGGCCGTCAAGGTGGTGCCGCTAATCGTGCCGGGGGCGGGGCGCGAGCGCGAGCAGTTCATCCCGTCGGGCGAGGCGGTGGTCAACCGGGTCGGGGCCGACAACACGCCGCTGATCGCGGCGGCGCTCGGCCTGGGGTTGCTCGCCGCCGGGGGTGTCTTCGGGGTGCGGCAGGTCGCGCCACGCCTGCGCCGCCGCCTCCCCCACCGCTGCCGGGTGCACGGCGTGACCTACCCGGCGGGCGGTGCCTGTCCGCAGTGCGTCGCCCAGGCGCGCGAGCAGATCAGCGAGCGCCTCGGCCAGTTCGCCCGCCCCAGCCCGCCCAGGCTGGAGCGGTGAAGCCCCCCGGGCCCCCAATGCTGGGGGGAGGACGGCCCCCCCGGCCCCCCAATCCCGGGGGGTGAAGGGAACGCCGCTCTGGATGGTCGCGCGGCCGGCCCTCGGCTCCGCAAGCCTGGGGGTGAGGGCCACGCCTCCGCTTCCCCAATCCCTGGGTGGTTGCCCCGCTCCCTAAGCCTGGGGGGACGGAGCGGCAGTGCCGGCCGCACAACCGCTCCCTCTCCCCCAGAGTTGGGGGAGAGGGTTGGGGTGAGGGGGCGGCGCTCAGCGTTCGATCGGAGTGTCGTCGCGGTTGCCCCACTCGGCCCAGGAGCCATCGTAGTTGGCCACGTTGGGGTAGCCGAGGAGGCGGAGCACCCAGGCGCTGTGCGCGGCCCGCACGCCGCCCTGGCAGTAGGTGATCACGCGGTTGTCCGGGGTCACGCCGCTCTCAGCGTAGAGCCCGCGGATCGCCTCGGGCGCCTTCAGGCTCCAGTCGTCGTTAAGCGCGTCGCGCCAGAGGCGGTGCTTGACGCCGGGGATGTGGCCGGCGCGGCGGGCGCGTGCCTCCTCGCCCGTGTATTCGGTCGGGCGGCGCACGTCGAGGATCGTCACGTCGGGCCGGCCGATGCTCGCCTTGACCTCGTCGAGCGTGGCGCGCAGCTCGGGGCGCGGGCCGCGGAGGTGGAATTCGGCGGGCTGCACCGTGGGAACTTCGCGCGTGAGCGGCCGACCCTCTGCCTGCCATTTGACGATTCCGCCGTTGAGGATGGCACAGCGGTCGTGGCCGTAGTAGGCCAGCTCCCACCAGAGCCGGGCCGCCACGTGCCCGCCCTCGTCGTCGTAGGCGATCACCAGCGTGTCGTCCCCGATGCCCAGCCGGCTCATGGCGGCGGCAAATCGCTCGGGTGGCGTGAGGAGGTTGGCGACCGGCTCGCCCGGGCGCGTCAGGTCGCGCGCGTAGTTGCAGTAAACGGCGCCGGGGATGTGGCCCTCGTTGTATGCCGTCTGCCCGTCGCGGGGGTCGCCGGGCGTGGCGTAGTGGCGGCAGTCGACGATGCGCAGGTCTGGATCGTTCAGGTGCTGCGCCAGCCAATCGGTCTCGACCACCAGCTCCGGGTGCGCCCAACCGCCGCCCTGCTGACTCATCTCGCGTCCCTCCCTTGCTCGCAGCCATTTCCCGTCGCCTCGACCGCGCCGCCTGCCCGGACCCGGTCCCGGCGGCCGATCCGGCACGGATGCCCAGACTCTAGCCCCGGCGCGCTGCGCGGTCAATGCCGCGTCCCGTACAATGAGGGGAGGCCAACGGGGACCAAGGGGAGGTCGTGCCATGTCCACCCAGGTGGCGGGCGTCCGCTACTATCCGATCTATCTCTCACTCGTGGGCGAGACGGTGCTGTTCGCGGGGGGCGCAGGTGCGATCGAGCCGCTGGTGCGCGATGTGCTGGACTGCGGTGCGCGCGTGGTAGTCGCCGCGCCGGAGGTGTCGGCCCGGCTGCGAGCCTGGGCGGAGGCCGGCGAGCTCGCGTGGTG
>JBHOQZ010000925.1:0-7307 GCA_042408635.1 Chloroflexota bacterium | reverse complement strand
GTCTGCGCCTCGAGTGGCAGCGCGCCGTCGAGCGTGCCCGGCGCTGGGCCCTCGAAACGGTGAATGCGTAGGTGAGGGGGTCGAACAGTTGAAGATCCGCAAAGCGGTCTTCCCGGTTGCCGGCTGGGGCACGCGCTTCCTGCCCGCGACCAAGGCGCAGCCGAAGGAGATGCTGCCCGTCGTCGACAAGCCGATCATCCAGTACGCGGTCGAGGAGGCGGTCGCGGCCGGGATCGACCAGATCATCATGGTGACCGCCTACGGCAAGCGCGCGATCGAGGACCACTTCGACAGCAACGCCGAGCTCGAGCGCCTGCTCGAGCGCAAAGGAGCGCACGACATGCTCGCCGCCGTGCGCTCGGTCAGCGACATGGCCGAGTTCTGCTACGTGCGCCAGCGCGAGCAGCGCGGCCTCGGGCACGCGGTGCTGATCACGCGCGAGCTGGTGGGTGACGAGCCGTTCGCCGTCTTCCTGCCCGACGACATGATCCTCTGCCGCAACGGCAGCCCCGGCTGCATGCAGCAGATGATCGCCGTCTACGAGCGCTTCCGCGCCTCGGTGCTGGCGGTCGAGCGCGTCCCGCGCGAGCGCGTGGCGCAGTACGGCGTGGTCGACGCCAAGCCGCTCGAAGACGGCATCTACCGCGTGGCCGACATGGTCGAGAAGCCCTCCCCCGACGAGGCCCCCTCGGACCTGCGCATCGTGGGGCGCTATATCCTGACGCCCGAGATCTTCGACGCGCTCGAGCGCACGACCGAGGGCCGGGGCGGCGAGATCCAGCTCACCGACGGCCTGCGCTGGTTGCTCCAGCGCCAGGCGGTCTACGCCTACCTGTTCGACGGCGAGAGCTACGACGCCGGCAGCAAGCTCGGCTTCCTCGTCGCCACCGTGCAGTTCGCGCTCCAGCGGCCGGATCTGGCCGACGACTTCGCCGAGTACCTGCGCAACGTCCAGCTCAGCCTGGACCAACCTACCCCCCACCCCGTCGACGTCGACACATAGGCCGCTCCTCCTCCCCATCCGTATCGACCGTGACAGCGCCCCGACGGGTGCTGGCAGTTCCCCAGGGTTGATATCGCCGTGAGGAGGTGGACGGTTGCCGTCCACGCCCGCCCTCAATCGACCTGGCGACCTGCAGGGGCGGCCGACTTATTGGTGGGTGGTCGGCCAGGTGCGGAGACGGTTCCCGTCGAGGGCGCCGCCTTCGAGGCGGAGCGGCAGCACCAGGTAGAGGCGGTTGGCCCGGCAGGCCGCGCCGACCGCCTGCGCGGCTGCGGGCGAAAGGCCTAGCGCGAGCTCGGGCACGGCGAGGGGCCACGACACGGCCGCGACGAGTGCATCGTCCCCGGCCAGCCCGACCCAGTCGAGCGGGGTCCGCCACACTCGCAGCCGAGTGGCTCGCGGCCCCGCCGGGCGGGTAGGGCCGCCCTCCGGTTGCACCTGGTGCAGGAGGGCGGCTGGCTGGGCCAGCTGGGAACGCCCTCTGGGGCGATGTGGGGCCAGGCTCAGCCGGGCTATCCACGGGTGAGGCCGCTCGTCGCGCCACGCGCAATCCTGCCGAGGCGAGCCGGCCGGGCTCAGCGGGGGTTGGCGCGGGTCAGGCGCCGCCGCAGGCGGGTGGCGAACCCGGCCACGAGCGCGGGCCGCAGCGACCGATACGAGGCGTCGAGCCGCACCCGCTCGCGCTCGTCGAGCGGCTTGCGCCCGAAGACCGTCCGCACGTAGGCGTCCGCGATCTGGCGCAGGTTGCCGGCGTAGGTCGGGATCAGCCGCCCCAGCTCGGCAGCGTACTCGTGCGCCGTCTGGTCTGGCCGGTGCGGCAGGACGAACCAGTTCGCCAGGCGCCAGGTCTTCACCCAGGTACGCTGCACCGGCTCGAGCTCGTCCAGCCCCCGCCGCCAGAGGTAGCGCAGCAGGAAGCAGGCGAGCGCGAGCGCGAGCAGGCCGAAAACGACGTTCCGGCCGACCTCGAGCGGCGTCGTGTCGGTGGAGGTGCCGCCGACATAGCCCGTACCCAGGTCGCGCTCGAACAGGTCGTCGAAGAAGAGGTCGTCGTACAGGTAGTCACCGCTGCTGCTCGAGCTCAGGTTGCTCTCGCCGGGGTCGGCGGAGCCGGGCTCGTCGAGCGTGCCCTCGGCGCGCACGATCGCCTCCTGGGAGGGCGTCGGCTCGAACTCGATCCAGCCGAAGCGCGGAAAGAAGACCTCGGGCCAGGAGTGCGAGCTCGACTCGCGCACCAGCCAGACGCCGCGCTCGGGGTCGTACTCGCCGGTGGCGTAGCCAGCGGCCACGCGTGCCGGGATCCCGAGGCTGCGCAGCATCACGACCATCGAGGAGGCGAAGTAGTCGCAGTAGCCCTCGCGCGCCTCGAAGAGGAAGTAGTCCACCACGTCGCGCCCGAGCGGCGGCGCCTGGATGTTCTCCGAGTAGCTGAGCGTGCGCAGGTAGTCCTGGATGGCGACGGCGCGGTCGTAGTTGTTCGTCTTGCCGCGCGTCAGCTCCTGCGCCAGGGCGCGCGTGCGGTCCGTCACCGTCGGCGGAAGCTGCGTGTACTGCTCCATGATCCACGCCGGGTACTCGATGCCGGCGCGCCGCAGCGACGTCGCGTCCGCCACCGAGATCCACGAGGTGGCCGTGTAGGTCATCCCGCGCCAGGTGCCCACCTCCGAGCGGAGCGGCCCCAGGTCGGCGTACTGGGCGAATGCCGGCGCGCGCACGGTTACGGCACCGACCTGGTCGCCCTCCATGTAGAGCGAGAGGATCTCCGGCCGACCGCTCAGGCGCGCGTTGAGGCGGCTGACCGCGTCGGCCCCGAGCGCAGTGATGCTAGGGCCGGCGCCGCGCAGGCCGAGCTCGGCCGCCGCCTGCCGAATTTCGGAGATGAACGCCTTGTTCTCGGCGGGCAGGCGCTCCTCGGGCAGCGGTGCGTCGGGGGTGGGCCGGCGCAGGTCGATCCAGACGGCGCCCTCGCGCTGGGCCAACTCGATGCTGGCGGGCACGCCGATGTTCGTCGTCTGCGCTGCACCGAAGAGGGTCGCCCCGCGCGGGATGTTGACCTGGATCGTCTGGGTGATCTCAGCGCGCGCCTCCCAGGCGCTCGCTCCCTGAACCCGCTCGACCGCGCCCTGGAACGAGGTGCGCTGGCGCGGCGCCGTCGTCCAGCCGCGGCCGTTGTACTGGTCGTAGATCATCCCGGTCCAGTAGCGGGGGATGGGGGAATTGACGGTCATCACCACGGCCGTACCGAGGCGGATTGCGCCGCGTAGCGCCAGCGCTGAGCCATAGCCGCTCACCGACTCGCCCTCGCTCGAGCGCACGGCCGCGAACCAGCGGTTCAACTCGTTCTCGACGTCGCTCCACGGCCCGCGGGCGCGGTTCCAGAGCGCGGCGAACGCCTCGTTCGAGGCTGTCAGCGGCATCCACCAGGCGACGGCGACGACCACGAGCGCGATCAGCAACCCCTGCCGCAGCGGATCCCAGCCGACGTCGCCGGCGTTGTTGACGCCGTGGACCTGCCACTCGCGCCGCTGGCGGAACAGGTGCAGCCGCGCCATGAGCAGCATTGCCGTGATCATGAACAGCACGAGGTAGCCGCTGAGGCTGTAGGCGTAGGAGAGGTTGACGATGAGCGCCGCCCCGCCCGCGATCACCGCCAGCCAGGCGCTGTGCCAGTGGAAGACCGCCCAGGCACTCCAGTAGCCGATCGCCCAGGCCAGGCAGGAGAGGAACATCAGGAAGAGCAGGTTGTCGGTGCCCACACCGCCGCCGACCACGATCCCCCACCAGGTGGCGAGGCGGACGCCGATCTCGGTCAGCCGCTCCGCGCGCGTGCCGTCGGTAAGCGTCGAGCAGATGGCGTAGGTAATGATCCCGAGCCCGCAGAGGGCCGAGACGAGGTGGAGGACGGCGCTCGGCAGCCGGATGCGGCTGAAGCAGACCCCGAGCAGCGCCCCCGAGAGCGTGATCCAGGTGAGGATCGAGAGGTTATCGACCCACTCGGCCGCCTGCACGCAGAGCACGACGGCCATCAACATCACCACGAGGAGGATGAGCGTCAGCCACCCCTCCTCCAACTGCACGCGCCAGCCAACGCGCTCGCCGGCGCCCGACGCCGGCACGGTGCGCGCCCGGGCATCCCCCCAGCTCCTCAGCACGATACGGCTCCCGTCCCCTGCCAGGCTCGCGCGGGCTTCCTGCAGCCCGCGCCAGGGTATTGTAGCAAGCCCGGGCCGCCGGCCCAACGGGCGATCGTTCGAGCGCCTCCTCACCGACATCCCCGCGCGACGAGCCGCCCCCGCTCTCGGCGCGGCGCGGCCGGCGCCTCGGCCGGGGCGGGTCGACCCGCCCCGGCGGCCGATGCCTCTCCAGTGAAATACGACGTGGCGGTGTGCAGGTTACACCCGGCGAGCAGTGGCTGTCCGTTCGGTCGGCCGCCCACTGCCCGAGAGCGACTCGCTCAGCGGCACCCCGCGCTTGACCAGGAACGTCGGGATGTCGGCGGCCGCCAGCGCGCCGAGCGCGAACAGCGAGCTTTCGGCTGGGCCGAACGTGCTCGCCTCGATCAGCACCACCGCGCTGGAGATGCCGCGCTCGCGCATGTGCGACAGACCGGCGACCCAGGCGTCCTCGGTCGAGGGCGTCACGATCAGGAGGGTGGTGTTGCGGCCGAACCGCAGCGCCTCGGCCGCCAGCACCTCGGCCAGCGGCATGCGCCCGTCGGCGCGCACGACCGCCAGCTCGTCGAGCACCTTGAGGATCTGCCGGCCGCCGCGGTCCGATGGGATGACCAGGCGGTGCTCCCCGTAGGCCAGCAGCCCGACCGCCCTGCCCGCGGTCAGGAAGTGCCGCGCCAGCGACGCCGCCACCGTCACACCGTACTCCTCGGTCGATTCCTGGCCCGCCCCGACCTGGCTGCGCCGGTGCATGTCGAGCAGGACCCAGACGTCGGAGGTGGGATCGGGCTCGAACTGCTTGACCATCAGTTCGCCAGTGCGCGCCGTCGTGCGCCAGTGGATGCGGTTGAAGCTGTCTCCCGGCGCGTACTCGCGCACGCCCGCCACGTTCGCCGTGACGTAGTGGGTGCGCTCGCGCGCCGCCGCGCCGCCGGGCAGCCCGCCCGCGTGGATGCCGAAGCCCGGGATCTCGACCGTGGCGGGGCAGACGACGATGCGCCGGGTGTGGGAGACCCGCCGCCGCGCCCGGAAGAGACCGAACGGGTCGGAGGCCTCCAGGTCGACTGGCCCGAGCGTGTACTGCCCGCGCTGCGTGCAGACCGCGCGCACGCGCCAGATGCGCTGGCGCTCACCGAGGAAGTTCACGATGTGGCTGGCGTTGTAGCCGGGCAGGTCCGAGAGGTCGTGGACCTCGATCCAGAGGCGCGGCAGCGGCGGCCGGTTGGTGAGTGTGAAGCGCTCCTCCGCGGTGTCGCCAACCTGGGTGCGGGTGGTGCGCGTCTCGCGCTCGAGCCGTACGCCGAGCAGAGTCAGGTGCGCCCAGGCGAAGCTGAAGACGAGCGTGCCGAGGATCGCCCAGCCGACCTTGAACATGATGTCGAAGTTGCTGCCGATCGCCATGGCGAAGACGAACAGCATCAGCGCAACCGCCTTGGCCGCGTTGCTGCCCAGGATCGCCGCCAGCCGGTCGGCCAACTTCACCCGCCCCTCCGCCTCGACCGCTCTCAATCGTCCGCTCCTCACCGCGCCCCTCGGCGGCCGGCTGCACGGGCCTCAAGCCCCGCGCCCAGATTGCAAAGCCCGCTGATGGAGGTTGCGGATTGAATGCGGGGGTACGGTCGGCGAGCTGATGAAACTTGCCGAATTAGCGCGGAGGTACGGTCGGCGGGCTGAATCCCGCGCGAAGGGACGATCCCGCGGAGTCCCGGCTTCAGCCCGCCTCGTTCTGCCTTCGCGCCGGCTTCAGCCGGCCGAGAAATACACCCGCACTCTTTCCGCACCTTGCATAAGCGGGCTGACAAGCCTATCCTGAGCACGCTGACCACGTTGCCCTGGCCCCGGTAGCCGCCGTTAGATGCGCGCCCGCACGCCGGGCACGGGCACCGACTGGAGCACGTCCGCGATGATCTGGCGCGTGCTCACATTCTTGATACGCGCCGACGGGCTGACGATGATGCGGTGCGCCAGCGTCGTCTCGGCCAGCTCCTTCACGTCGTCGGGGATCACGTAGTCGCGCCCGCGCAGCGCCGCCAGCGCCCGGCTGGTGTTGTGGAGCGCGAGCGAGCCGCGCGGGCTAGCGCCGAGGTAGACCTCGGGGTGCTCGCGCGTGAGGGTGACGATGGCGACGATGTAGTCGCGGATCTTGGCGTCGACAAGCACGTCGCGCTTGACCGATTCCTGCAGGTCGAGCAGGTCTCGCGGCTCGACCACCTGCTCGATCGACTCGAGCGGGTGGGTGAGGCGTTGCGAGTCGAGGATGGCGACCTCGTCGGCGCGCTGGGGGTAGCCGAGCGAGAGCCGCATAATGAAGCGATCGAGCTGGGCCTCCGGCAGCGGGAACGTCCCCTCGTACTCGATCGGGTTCTGCGTCGCCAGCACGAGGAACGGCCGGGGCAGCGGATAGGTTTGGCCGTCGACGGTGGTCTGGCGCTCCTCCATCGCCTCGAGCAGCGCGCTCTGGGTCTTGGGGGTGGCGCGGTTGATCTCGTCGGCCAGCACGATCTGCGCCATGCTCGGGCCGGGCCGAAACTCGAACTCGCCGGTCTTCTGGTTGTAGATCGACACGCCCGTGACATCGCTGGGCAGCAGGTCGGGCGTGAACTGGATGCGCTTGAACGTGCAACCGAGCGAGCGCGCAAGCGACTTGGCGAGCACCGTCTTGCCCACGCCGGGCACATCCTCGATCAGGAGGTGGCCCTGACAGATGAGCGCGATCAGCGCGCGCTCGACCTCGGTCCGCTTGCCGATGATGACCTTTTCGACGTTGGCGACGACCCGTTCGGCCGTCTCGCGCGCGCTCGCCATGCCCTCTCCTACCCCGCAACGAAGGTGCGTAATGCGCCGGGCGGCCGACCCGGGCATGACGCACCTCGCCTCATGTCAGGTGATCCCTGGCCAGTCTACCCGTTGGCGCCGCAGCTCCGCTTGTACTTCTTGCCGCTGCCGCAGGGGCAGGGGTCGTTTCGCCCGACCTTGGCGGCCACCCGGGTCGGCTGCGGCCGGCCCTCTGACTCGCCCCGGTTCAGGATGAGCTGCGGCTGCCGCTGCTGGCGCTGCGCCGCCGCCAGCACCCCGCGCCGGACTTGCGGCCCGCGCGGCGCCGCACCCGTGCCCGGCTGCACCCGTGCCGGCTC
>JBHOQZ010000922.1:0-11733 GCA_042408635.1 Chloroflexota bacterium | reverse complement strand
GCGCGCCGACCCCGCGCCCGCGCATCGTCGGCGGGCAACCGGCGACCGAGGGGCAGTTCCCCTGGATCGCCGCGGTGAACTTCGACGGGAAGCAGGGCTGCGGTGGCTCGCTGATCGCGCCGCAGTGGGTGTTGACGGCGGCCCATTGCTTCTTCGACAGCGAGACGGGCGAGCAGACCCCCGTGAGCACCGTCAGCGTCACGCTCGGTCGGCTCCTCCTCTCCGGCTCGGGCGGGGTGACGCGGCCCGCGGTGCAGATGGTGATCCACCCCGGCTACCGCCACCCATTGGAGCGGGAGGAGTTCAAGAACTTCAGCAACGACCTGGCGCTGCTCAAGCTCGACCAGCCGGTGACGAGCGTGCCGACGGTCTCGCTCGTCCAGCCGGCCGAGCTCGCGACCCTGGCCGCCCCCGGCACACCGGCCACCGTCGCCGGGTGGGGCACCCTCGTCCAGGGCGGCCCGTCGCCGGATGCGCTGCAGCATGTCCAGGTGCCGATCGTGGCGGACGCGACCTGCGCCTCCGCGTACGCAACGACGAACCTCGCGTTCAACCAGACCCTCATGATCTGCGCCGGCTACCCCGACGGGCAGCGCGACTCCTGCCAGGGCGACAGCGGCGGCCCGCTGGTGGTCCGCAACGCGGCCAACACCGCCTGGCTCCAGGTCGGCGTCGTCAGCTTCGGGGAGGGGTGCGCCCAGCCCACCTTCTACGGCGTCTACACCCGCGTGCCCACCTACCTCGACTACATCAACCGAACGATAGGCAGCCAACCGACCCAGACGGCGACCAACGGGCCGACGCCGACCGCCACCGCGGTCACCACGCCCACGCCGTCGACCTTGCTGCCGGGCGCGATGCTGGGCCTCTACAACGTGAGCAACGGCGGCTTCCTGCTGCGTACGATCAAGATCACGGGACCGGCCGAGCTCAGCTTCACCTTCGGCCCGGTCGGCACCTCCGGGCGAACGGTGCCGCTCCTGGGCGACTGGGATGGCGATGGCATCCCCACGCCCGGCCTCTACAACCCCGACAGCGGCCAGTTCTTCCTGCGCAACAGCAACACGAGCGGCCCGGCTGAGATCACCTTCTCCTTCGGTCCGACGTTCCCGCTCACCCAGACGACGGGCATCTGGCAGCCGATCGTCGGGGACTGGGACGGCAACGGCCGACACTCGGTCGGCCTCTACGATCCAGTCGGCGGCGTCTTCCACCTGCGCAATTCGCTCACCAGTGGCGTGGCCGATATCAGCTTCACCTTCGGTCCCGCCGGCGCGGGCTGGCAGGCAGTGGCGGGCGACTGGCAGGGCAGCCCCGGCGCGTTCAGCAAGGTCGGCCTCTACAACCCGGCTACCAGCCAGTTCTTCCTGCGCAACTCGCTCACCACCGGCGTGGCTGACACGGTCTTCGCCTTCGGCGTGCCGAACCAGCCCTACACACCGCTCGCGGCCGACTGGGACAGCCTGGATGAGGCGACGGTCGGGCTCTACTACCCGCCGGGGCAGCTCTTCTTCCTGCGCAGCCGCCTCACCACCGGCATCGCCGACACCACCCTCGCCATCACCGGGGTGAGCGGCACCAACCTGCGCGCCGTCGCCGGCGGCTACACCGACGACGCCCGCCGGCGCCGCCGCTAACGCGTGCCGCCACGGTCCCGCCGCCTGACCCGCAACGCGCACACCCCCGCGGCGTCCCTCGCCGCGGGGGTGTGCGCTGCCCGTCGCTACTCCGGCTCGCCGGCGGTGGCCGCCCGGCCGTGGGCTGGGGCAACCAGTACCAGGGCGGCGGGGTCGAGGAGCTACAGCCATACTACCAGTCTTGGGCCAGCCAGGCGACCACGACGTCTGGTGCAATCGCAGCGGCGATGCCTTCGCACCCTGGCTCAGCCAGGGTGGGGCTTGAAACAGGGGTGGTGGAGCGGCTCCAACTGAGCCGCGGTGGGCTCGGCTCAGCAGAACCAGCTTTCGGTCAGGCGCGGCGGGCGGCGCCGGTCGGGGGGAGGCGGCGGGGGCTCCGGCGGCGTTGGGCGGCCCAGCGCGGCCCAGGCGAGCGCCTTGATTCGGTGGAACGTCACGACCGGGTCGGTCTCGGTGCGCTCCGCCGCCTCGACCAGCGCCGCGACCTCTGCCTGGAGGCGGTCGACGCGCGAATCGGGGTGGCTCCAGGTGTAGGTGAAGCCGGGCGCGTCGAGCGGACCGAGCAAGGTCGCGGTCTCGGGCTCGTCGAGAAGCGCCGAGCCGGGCGGCACGAGCAGCCGGATCGAGAGGTGCACCGGGTCGATGTGGTCGAGCAGCTCGTGGCGCTCGCAGAACTCCAGCAGCTCGGCGTAGTCCTCGAGCGTCGTCCAGGGGGTGAACGGCAGGAGCGAGGGGCGCATGGCGATGCCCGCGTCGCCCAGGATGCCGAGCGCGGTTTCGATGTCGGCGCGCGTGTGCCCCTTTTCGAGCCGTTCGAGGACGCGGTCGCTCACCGATTCGAGGGCGGAGACGACGAAGAGGCAGCCGAGCCGCGCCAGCTCGGGGAAGAGCGCGCGCTGCTCGATGATGTGCTCGATCTTGATCGTCGCGTCGAAGGTCAGGTCGGGGAATTCGTCGTGCATCGCCCGCACGATCCGCATGACGTGGCCCGGTCCGTTCAGGAAGTCGGGGTCGCCGAAGGTGATGTGGCCGGCGCCGGCCGCGACCTGGCGACGGATGTCCTCGAGCACGATCTCGCGCGGCACGACGAAGAACCGACCGCGGTAGATCGGCACGACCGGGCAGTGGCGGCAGGTGTGCAGGCAGCCCCGGCTCGCCTCGACGTAGCCGGCGGGGACGCTGCGGCCGTTGTGGAGGAGGTGCGCGTAGCGGCGCAGCGGCAGCAGCGCCTCGCGCGCCGGCAGCCGGAACGGTACCTTCTGCAGGGCCGGCGCGGCGGGCGCGTCGCGCGTGCCGACGCCGGGGACGCGCAGGTCGATCGCCCGGCCCGGCGGTGCAATGGCATCGGAGCCGGCGGCCGGGGACTCGACGTCGGGCTCGCTCTCGGCTGGGGCGTCCGCGCTGGCGCGGTCGAGCGTGCGGGCGAGCTCGAGCAGCGGCGCCTCGAACTCGCCGCCGATCACCGAGTCGAAGAGCCCCTCGCCCAGCAGGTAGTCGGCGTTGAGCGTTGCGTAGAGCCCGTAGGCGCAGAGGTGGGCGGCTGGATTGAGGCGGCGCACGCTGCGCGCGACCTCGACGCCGAGCCGCAGCGCCGTGTGCATGGGCACCGAGACCGCCACGAGCCGCGCCCGACGCACCGCGTCCTCGGGCAATGGCTCGATGGAGGTATCGACCGCCGCCGGGGCGAAGCCGTCGACCTGGAGGAGCGCCAGCGGGGAGGCGAGGCTGAGCGGCTGGTGCCCGAGCTCGTAGCAGGCGACCAGCAACACCCCACCCGGCTCGCGCAGCGTCACCATCGCCCTCCGCCTCTCCACACCCGGCCGTCCGCGCCTACCCGGCGCCGCGCCCGATCCCGTTCGCCGGCGGGCCTGGCGCTCCGCTGCGCTGCCCTGGCAGCAGCCCGCCGCGCCGCGCGGACACGAATCCTACCGCACCGCTCGACGTGAGCCAGATGGCGCGGCTCCGCGCGCTCCGGCCGACCCACACCGGCGGGGTTCCCGCCGCACACGCCCTATTCGGGCGCGGGCGGGCGACTACTTCTTACTGGCGACGGCGCCCTTGCCGGCCGGCGGCGTCCAGCCCTCGGGCATGCGCGCGTTCTCGCCGAAGAAGAACTCCTCCATCTGCTGTTGCAGGAGCTTGCGCGTAGCGGGATCGGCGAGGTTGAGGCCATAATGGTTAATCATGATCGTCTGCTGTTGCAGCCACATCTGCCAGGCCTCTTCCGAAATCTCGTTGAAAATGCGCTGCCCCAGTGGACCGGGCACTGGGGGTGCTTCGAGGCCGGGCAGCTCGCGGCCGAGCTTCGCGCACATGACCATTCGCGCCATCGTCGTCACCTCTCCTGCCGGGTCGGGCGTCACGCGCCCGGGCCGCGCTTGGCCTCGAGCCAGGCGCACACGCGCTCGCAACGAATCGTAGGTCAGGGGCGCCGGACGTGTCAACGCGGATCGTCTTCCTCGGGCTGCGCTGCGCCTTCTCGGTGCCGCCGCTGCACGCGCTGCTCGCGGCCGGCTTCGACGTGCGCGCCGTCATCCTGCCGGCGCCGCCCGGCCTGCCCCATCCCGCCCCACCCGCAAGCGGGTACCCGGCGGGCGGCCTCCGCACCTTCCCGGCGCCGCACCCGGCCCCGCAGCCCCACGCGGTCAAGCGCCCCGCCGCGGAATCGCCGGACCACGCTGAGCCGACCGCGCGGGGCTGGAGCTCCGCGCTCAGCTTGCGAAGCCCCCACCCGCGCGGCGGGTGCCCGGAGCGGGCTGACGTGCAGCTACCTCAGCCGGCTTCAGCCGGCTTTGCAGCCTCAGCCCGGGGGTTCACCCCGGGGCGGCCGGGCGACGCCCCACGACCGCCCGTCGACTGCCTGTCCGAACCAGCGGCCGATGCTCCCGGGCCTGTCAGCGGTGAGCCGGCGCGACCCGGCCCGAGGCCCCACCCGATCGCGCTCCGCCCCGGCGGCGAGTCGCCCGTCGCGGGTTCCGCTCCGGCTCCGGCTCAACCCCTGCCCGAGCCGACGATCGTCGACCTCGCGCGGGCGCACGGCGTGCCGGTTTACGAGGTGGCGCGGCTGCGCCACCCGCAGACGCTGGCCGCGCTCGCGGCGCTCGAACCCGACGTGATCGCGGTTGCCTGCTTCCCGCGTCGGCTGCCCCCGAGCTGGCTGGCGCTGCCGCGGCTGGGCGCGCTCAACCTCCACCCGTCGCTCCTGCCGGACAACCGCGGCCCCGAGCCGCTCTTCTGGACGTTTCGCCGGGGCGATGCCGAGACGGGCGTCACCGTCCACCTGATGGCGGAGGCGCTCGACGCCGGCGACAGCCTCGTCCAGCGGCGCGTGCCCGTGCCCGACGGCGTGAGCGGCGCCGAGCTGGAGCGCACCTGCGCCGCCGTCGGCGCCGAGTGCCTGGTCAAGGCGATTCGGGCGCTGGCCGAGGGGCGCGCCCGGCCCGTGCCGCAGGACCCGGCCCGCGCGACGACCTTCGGCGCGCCCACGCCGGCGGATTTCGAGGTGACGCCGGACCGGCCGGCGCGCTGGGCGTTCACCTTCTGCCGGGGCGCCGCCACCTGGGGCACGCCCGTGGTGGTCGTCGCCGGCCGGCGCTTCCCGGTCGTCCGGGCGCTCGGCTACGACCCCGCCGGCACGCTCGAGGCGCCGTTCCGGCTCGACGGCCACCGGCTGGCGCTCCGGTGCCGGCCCGGCGTGCTCCACGCGCTCGTGGCCTTCGAGGGCTGACCCGGAGGGCGGGGCGGGTGCGGCCGCCCGGGCTACCCGTCGCCGCCCCGCCCACTCGACGGCCGCTCCGAGCGCGCGGGCCGCGACCGGAGAGCGCCCTGATGGAGTTCGAGCCGGGCGGTTCGGGGGCGAGCGTGCCGAGCGCGGGTGCGCCGCGAGCGGAGGGCGTCACCGCGCATGGCGGCAGGGCAGCACCGGAAGTGCAGCGACCTCGTCGAGTGCCGGGCTGCCGCCGCGACCAGCTACTCGAGCAGCCGGCGGGCGTGGCTGAAATGGAAGCGGTGCCAGCCGGTCCAGGGGTGCTCGGTCACGCCGCCGAAGGCGCCGTAGCTGTCGATGATCATGTCGTCGCCGAGGTAGAGCGCCGCGTGCGCGATGCGCGAGCGGTCGCGCGGCTGGATGAAGATCAGGTCGCCCGGCTGGAGCGGCTCGTCCGGGGCGAGCCGGCGCCCTGGCGCGCGCGGGCCGTCCGCCTGGTCCTGCACGTCGCTCGTGAAGCGCAGGCCGAGCGCGTAGTCGTAGACCCAGGCGGTGAAGTTCGAGCAGTCGAGGCCGGTGCCGGCCCGCTCCTCGCCCGTGAGCGAGGCCGGCGGGTTCCAGCCGGGGATGTGGTGGTGGCGGTAGGGCAGGCCGATATACTTGCGCGCCGCCGCGACCACGCGCGCCCGCTGCCACTCGACCGGGTCGCAGCCGGCGGGCACGGTCGGCGCCGGCAGGGTGGCGCGGTTCGGCCCCCAGCCGTTGTTCCAGTTCTGCTCGTACCAGCGGCTCTCCGGGAGGTCGGACTGCGGCAGGCGGTCGCGCGCGGCGAAGTCGGCCGTGACGCTCGCCCGGTCGCAGGCGGGCTGGCCGGCGGTCGGTGCGGCCGGCTGGCCGAGCGCGGCCGGTGCCGCCGGAACGGCGGTGAGCAGGAACCCGACGGCCAGCAGGAGCGCGAACGCCCGCGGCAGGCGAGCCTTCATCAGCGTGCGCAGGGTGGGCACTGTGAACCCTCTCCTCTTCCAGACGACTGCGGGCCCGCACGCCCGCACGCCTGGACACGTCCGCCCCTGCCTGAAGGTTTCAATGGAGGCGGGTGGCGGCCGCCGGCGTGCTGGAGCGTTTCACAGGGAATTGAGGAGGGTTTGAACCTCGGTTAAGAGTGCGGTGAAAGGCGTAGCCTACGCTAAAGGCAACGACGCGAAGCGGTCTGGCAGACGACGAGGCGGCCGGATCCCCGGAAGGGGGCCGGCCGCCGAGGATTTGCGGGCCGGCTCAGCGCGCGGGGAGGCGGAACTCTTCGTTGGGCTGGATCAGGTGCAGCGCCGAACCGAGCTGCCCATCCTCGAGGTAGGCGATCGGGCCGGCTGGACCCGGCGTCGGCACACCGGGTCGGAAGCGCACGCCCCGCGCCGAGAGCTCGCGCACCGCCTGGTCGATATCCGCCACCTCATAGGCGATGTGGTGGAGGATGAGCCCGGTCTGGCCGCCGAGCACGCTCTTGTCGGCCGGCTCCATGATCTCGACCCAGGTGTCGCCGCTGCGCACGAAGGCGATCTTCGCCGGGAAGACCGTGCTCTCGCCCCGGATCACCCGGTCCCCGGGAAACGTCTCCGTGTAGCGGCGGACCGCCGCCTCCAGGTCGTCGGTAAAGTAGCCGGTGTGGTGGATGCGGTCGAGGCGGACCATCCGTCGCGTTCCTCCCGCCGGCTCAGCCGTAGGTCGGCGCGCCAGCCGCGGTGCCCGCTCCGGCGGCGACCGCGGGCGCCTGCGCCGCGCGCCGCGCCGCCTCGACCGCGCGCTCGATCTGCTCGCGCGTGATGCCGTAGTGGGTGACCATGCGCAGCCGCTTCGGGTTGCCCGAGACGAGCACACCCTGCTCGCGCATGCGCGCCGCGAAGTCGGCGCCCGAGATACCGCCTGGATCGAACTCGACGAACACCATGTTCGTGCGCGGCTGCGGGGGGTTGAGGCGCAGGCCGGGGATCGTCGCCAGCCCCTCGGCCAGGAGCCGGGCGTTGGCGTGGTCCTCGGCCAGGCGGTCGATCATCTCGGTCAGCGCGACGATGCCGGCCGCCGCGATGATCCCGGCCTGCCGCATGCCGCCGCCGAGCAGCTTACGCTGCTTACGCCCGGCCCTGACGAACTCGGCGGAGCCGCAGAGCACCGAGCCGACGGGCGCCGCCAACCCCTTCGAGAGGCAGAACGTGACCGAGTCGGCGGGCTCGACCAGCGTCCTGGCCGGCACGCCGAGCGCGACGGCGGCGTTGAAGATGCGGGCGCCGTCGACGTGGAAGCGGGCCCCGGCGCGCCGGGCGATCGCCGCGACGGCGCGGGTGTACTCGGCATCGAGCGGCGCGCCGCCGTCCCCGTTGTGGGTGTTCTCGATCGTGATCAGGCCGGTGGTCGGGTAGTGGTCGTTGTAGGGGCGCACCGCCGCCTCGACCGCCTCGAGATCGAAGCGCCCCTCGCGGGTGGGCAGCGTGCGCAGTTGCAGCCCGCCGACGACGGCGGCACTGGCGGTCTCCGACATGAAGATGTGGGAGGTCTGGCCGCAGATCACCTCATCGCCGCGCGCGCAGTGGACGAGCTGGGCGATCAGGTTGCCCTGCGAGCCGCTGCTGACGAGGAGGCCCGCCTCTTTGCCGAGCAACTCGGCGGCCAGCGCCTCGAGCCGCCGCACGGTCGGGTCCTCGCCGTAGACGTCGTCGCCGACCTCGGCGCGGTACATCGCCTCGCGCATGGCGGGCGTCGGCTTGGTCACGGTGTCGCTGCGCAGGTCGATCAGCTCCATCGGCGATCCCTCCTCCCGGATACGCCCGCCATTGTAGCGTTCACCGCCAGGTGCGGCAACGCGCCGCAGCCTGGCTCAGCGCGCTCGGGCGGACGAGCCAGCGGGGGGAGACCCCTCACTCGATGTTGCGCAGGCGCGGATCGAGGAAGTCGCGCAGCCAGTCGCCGATCATGTTGATCGAGAGGACCGTGAGCATGATCGTCAGGCCAGGAAACGTCGCCAGCCACCAGGCCGAGCCGACGTAGGCGCGGCCGTCGGCGAGCATGTTGCCCCAGGTCGGAGTCGGCGGCTGGACGCCGACGCCCAGGTACGACAGCGTCGCCTCGCCGATGATCGCGGCGGCCACGCCGAAGGTGGCGACCACGATCGCCGGGGTAATCACGTTGGGCAGCAGGTGGCGGAACAGGATGACGGGGTCGCGCGCGCCGATCATGCGCGCCGCGATGACGTACTCCTGGCTCTTGGCCGCGAGGACCTGGCCGCGTACGATGCGTGCGTAGGCGACCCAGGAGCCGACCCCGAGCACCAGGATCACGTTGAGGAGCCCCCCGCCCAGCACCGCCACCACCACGATCGCCAGCAGGATGAACGGAAACGCCAGTTGCACATCGGCCAGGCGCATCGCCACCGCATCGAGTGTGCCGCCGTAGTAGCCGGCCAGCAGCCCGACCAGCACGCCGATGGCGCCGCCGAGCGCGACGGCCGCCACGCCCACCAGCAGCGAGATGCGCGCGGCGTAGATGATCCGGCTGAGGATGTCGCGGCCGAGCTGGTCGGTGCCGAGCAGGTGCTCGGTCGTGCCGGTGATCGGCCCGGTGCGGGCGAAGGAGCCGCCCAGGTTCGGGCAGGTGGTGAACGCCGGGCAGCGCCGGGCGACCGCGAGCGAGCCCTCGTAGGGGTTGTGCGGGGCGACCACCGGCGCGGCGACCGCCATGAACGTGATCAAGAGCAGCAGCGTCAGCCCGACCAGGCCCAGCCGCCCGCGGCGCAGCGTCCGCCACGCCTGCCTGGCCGCGGTACCCCGCCCCAGCCCGTGCACCTCCAGCACGGGCGCCGAGCCCAGTTGCGCGACCGCGCTCTGCTCTGCCATGGCTTCCGTCCCCCGGCCGCGCGACGGCCTACGCCAGCCTGACCCGCGGATCGAGCCAGGTGTAGAGCAGGTCCACCGCGAGATTGATCAGCACGAACGAGGTTGCCACCAGGACCACGGCCGCCTGGACGACCGGGAAGTCGCGGCCGTTGATCGCCAGCACCACCTCCAGCCCGACGCCGGGCCAGGCGAAGATCTGCTCGGTGACGACCGCGCCGCCGAGCAGCGTGCCCAGGTCCAGCGCGATGATCGTCACCAGCGGGATCGCCGCGTTCTTGAGCGCGTGGCCGAACAGGACGCTGCCCTCGCGCAGCCCCTTCGCCCGCGCCGTGCGGACGTAGTCCTGGCCCAGCACGTCGAGCATGCCGGAGCGCACGAGCCGCGTCAGCCGGGCGAGCCCCGGCGCGGCCAGCGTCAGCATCGGCAAGAGAAGGTATTTCGGGTTGCCCTCGCCGAAGCCCTGCGAGGGTAACCAGCCGAGCTGAACCGCGAAGACCAGGATCAGCATGATGCCCAGCCAGAAGTTGGGCAACGACTGGCCGAACAGCGCCAGGAACATCACCAGGTTGTCCAGCAGCGAGTAGCGCTTGACCGCCGAGACCACGCCGAACACCGTCGCCACGACCACCGTGAAGGTGAGCGCCAGCGCGGCCAGGCGGAGCGTGGCCGGGTAGCGTTCGAGCACGATCTGCATGGCCGGTCGGCCCCGCTGGCGGATCGACTCGCCGAAGTCGCCCCGGACGGCGTTGCGCAGGTAGGCGAGGTACTGCTCATGGAGCGGCCGGTCCAGGCCGAGCTGGTGGCGGATGTTGGCGATATCCTCCTCCGAGGCGCTCTCGCCGACCATCAGGCGCACGGGGTCGCCGGTGAGCTGCACCATGAAGAACACCACCGTGACGACCCCGAAGACCACCAGCACCGCCTGCAGCAGCCGGCGCGCCACGTACCGGACCATCTAGGTATTCCAGCTCATCTCGTGCGCCCAGACCATCTCGTCCTTGCGCGGCTCCCAGACGACCCAGTTGTCGACGCCGTAGATGTCGGTCAGCGTGTACATGAACAGCGCGGCGGCGTCCTCGTAGAGGATCGCCTGCGCCTTCTTGTACAGGTCGAGGCGCTTCTCGGGGTTCAGCTCGATGCGCGCCTCCTCGACCAGCTTGTCGAACTCGGGGTTCGAGTAGGGGAGGCTGGACTGGCCGTTGCCGCCGTTGGCGGTGTCGCGCGCCGAGGTATGCCAGCGCACGTAGAGCTGGTTGTCGGCGTCGAAGATCCAGTTGCCCCAGGAGGCGAAGATGAGGCCGTCGAGCCGCATGCCGAGGTCTTCCTGCGTGAAGAGGGCCGCCTCGCGCAGCACGGGCTTGGCGCGGATGCCGACCTTGTTCAGCTCCTGGGCGATCGCCTCGGCCACCTCCTTGTCCTTGAGGTAGCGCCCCTGGATGTAGTTGACGTTCAGGTCGAAGCCGTTGGGGAAGCCGGCCTCGCGCATCAGCGCCCTGGCCTTGTCGGGGTCGTACGGATAGGGCTTCAGGTCGGGGTTGTAGCCGACGTGCCAGGGCGCCACGGTGGTGGCGACGCGCGTCGCATTGCCGTAGAGCACCGATTGGATGATGCCGTCGATGTTGGCGGCGTAGTTGATCGCCTGGCGCAGCAGCTTGTTGTTGCAGGGCGGCTTGCGCACCTCCATCACGTAGTAGGGGATGCGGTTGCTCGGCGTGGTCTTGGCGAGCGCCCGGCCGCTGGCGTTGATCGCGTCGATCTCCTCGACCGCCACATCCTTGGCGACGTGGACCTCGCCGGAGCGCAACGCCGCCGTGCGCGTGGCCAGCTCAGGGATCGTCTTGATCCGCACCTTCTTGATCGACGGCGCGCCGCCCCAGTACTGCTCGTTGGCGACCAACGTGAAATCCTGGAGCGGGCCCGACCAGGTGCCCAGCTTGTAGGGCCCGGTGCCGAAGGCCTCGCGGGTGAAGACCTCGAGGCCCTGGGCCGCCCACTTCGGCGCCACCATGGTCATCGAGAAGCCGGTCATGCGCAGCAAGAGCGCGGGATCGGGCTTGGCGGTCTTCACGTTGATCGTGTACTTGTCGATCACGTCGACGCCGCTGATGCCGGCGTAGGTGGTGCGGGCGTCGGCCTTGTTGGCGGGGTCGAGTGGCCGCAGGATGCTGAACTTCGCCGCCTCGGCGTCGAACTCCTCGCCGTTGTGGAACTTCACATTCTGGCGCAGCTTGAACTGGATCGTCAGCTCGTCGAGCCGCTTCCACTCGGTCGCGAGTTGCGGCTTGACGGTCTGGAGGTCGCGGTCGATCTGGACCAGCGGCTCGAAGATGTGGCGGAGCTGGCTCTCGGCGATCGTGCCGACGTGGGTCTGCGGATCGAGCTGGTGGGTCTGGAGCTGGTAGGTACCCCAGCACAGCACCAGCTCATCCGGCGGATTGCCGGACGGTCGGGGAGCCCGGCCCGCGGCCGCGGGCTGCGCGGCCGGCGCGGCGGCGGGTGCCGCGGC
>JBHOQZ010000921.1:0-3871 GCA_042408635.1 Chloroflexota bacterium | reverse complement strand
CCCAGCCGCACGCCCACGGCGGGCCCGCCGACCGCCACGCCGACCGGGACGACCGGGCCGGCCGCGACACCCACCGCGACCACCACGACGCCGGCGGGAACCGGCAACCTGCGCCTGATCGCGCCGGTGCGCGTGGTCGATACCCGGCGCGACAACGCGGCCGAGGGGATCGTCACCACCGGTTACAACCCCGACGGCACCCGCATCACCCCGGTGCCGCTCTCGCCCAACCTGCCGCGGCGCTTCAGGCTGGCGGGCGTGTCGTTCGCCGACGCGGCCGGCGGCCCCGTGAGCTTCGGCAGCAACGTGACGGCGGTGCTGATGAACGTGACCGTCGTCCAGGCCGGGGGCACCAGCGCCGGTTTCGTGACGGTCTACCCGGGCGACGTGGCCGACGCCGACCGCCCCAACGCAAGCACGGTGAACCCTCTGGCCGGCAACCCCGGCATCGCGGCGAACTTCTGGACGGCGCGCCTGCCCACCTCCGGCGCCAACGCCGGCACGATCGCGGTCTTCTCGACCAACCAGCTCGACCTCGTCGTCGACGTCGTCGGCTACTACAGCCCGGACAACCCCTCCACCGCCGGCTCCCTCAAGTTCATTCCGCCGCTGCGCGTGCTGGACACCCGGCCCGACAACGCGGCCGAGGGGATCGCCACCACTGGCTTCAACCCGGACGGCACGCGCATCGCGCCCGGGACGCTGAGCCCGAACGCCGTTCGCACCTTCGGCCTGGCCGGCCGGACGTTCGGTGGCACAACGATCCCGATCGATGTCACCGGCATCCTCGCCCACGTGACGATCCAGGGCGCCTTGACCGGCGGCTTTGTGACGCTCGTGCCGGGCGACGCAACCGGGCGTCCCTCGACCTCGACCGTCAACCCGAACGGCTCGACCGCGTTCAATAGCTGGGTTATCGGCCTGCCCACCGCCGGGCCAGCGCGCGGCACCTTCGGTCTCTATTCGACCGCCCCGGTCCAGGCGATCGTCGACATCGTCGGTTACTTCAGCCCCGGTCCCGCCCCGGCCGGCGCGACCGAGGCCGGGACGCTCACCGCGATCACGCCGCTGCGCGTGGTCGACACCCGCGCCACCGACGAGAAGGAGAAGATCACGACGATCGGCTTCAACCCCGACGGCACCACTATCGTGGCCTCGCAGCTCTCGGCGAACGGCACGCGCCGCTTTCGGATCGCCGGCGAGACGTTTCCTGGTGGTGCACTCCCGCCCGACATCAAGGGGGTACTCGCCAACGTGACGATCGTCTCCCCGCCGGGCTCGGGCACCAGTGGCTTCGTCACGGTCTTCCCCGGCGATGTGCTCGACGCGAACCGCCCGCATGCGTCGACCGTGAACCCGGTCAACCCGAACGGCATCGCAGCCTCGTTCTGGGCCAGCGGGGTGCCGGTGATGCCGGCCGGCAACGCTGGGACGCTGGCGGCTTACAGCACCGCGTCACTCTATCTCGTGGTCGACGTGGTCGGCTACTTCCGCTGAGCCGCGGCCCGCTCGTCCGCGATCGACGGGGCGGGTTCACGCCGGCCAGCACCATGCCCCAAGGGTGGCGCGGAGCCGGCCGGCGCGGTACGATGACCGAAGCCATCAGGTAGGACGGCGCCGCTCCGACGCGGATCGGGTGCGGCGCGCGGGCGACGAGGCCAGCGCAGCACCGTCGGCGCGCGGCAACAGTGCATGGTCCGCTAGGCGCGTCGAGCGCACGATTCGGGGAGGGAGGGAAGCAGCGTGGCTTCGCAGGGCTTGGGCATCGGCATCATCGGCACTGGGTGGGGCGCCCGCGTTCAGGCGCCGATCTTTTGTGCGGCGGGTCTCGAGGTCGTGGCGATCGCGGGGCGCGACGAGGCAAAGACCGTTCGGATCGCCGGGGAGCTGCAGATCCCCCGCGCAATGACGGATTGGCAGCGGCTCGTTGAGCTGCCCGAGGTGAACGTCGTCAGCATCGTCACTCCGCCCAACCAGCACCTCGAGATGGCGCTGGCCGCCATCGAGGCCGGCAAGCACGTGCTGGCCGAGAAGCCAACCGCCATGGACGCGGGCGAGGCGCGCCGCATGTGGGACGCGGCGCGTGCTCGGCCCGAGCTGCTGACGCTGATCGACCACGAATTGCGCTTCCTGCCGACGATGCGGCGCGCGCGCGACCTAATCGGCGCCCAACTCGGTGCGGTCCGCCACGTCCACATCGTGGGCGTCAGTCGGGGCCGCAGCGACCCGAACGTGCCGTGGAACTGGTGGAGCGACCTCGAGCAGGGCGGCGGGTTGCTCGGCGCCAGCGCCTCCCACCAGGTCGACACGCTGCGCTACCTCTGCGGGGCCGAAGTCGCCTGGGTCCACGCCATCCTCGAGACATTCGTCAAGGAGCGGCCGCACCCGGACGGCGGTCGCCGCGCGGTCACCGCCGACGACTTCTTTGCGCTCCACCTCGGACTGCGCGGCGGCGGTTACGGGCTGCTGACCGGCAGCTCGGTCGCGGGGGCGAACGAGCCGCCCAGCTTCACCGTCCACTGCGAGCGCGGCGCCGTCCGCATCACGGAGGGCAAGCTCCTGGTGGCGCGCGAGGGGAGCAGCTACCAGGAGGAAGCGCGCGTCGACGTGACGCTGCCGGAGGGCGTACCCGGCGGCGACTTCCCCCAGGGCACAGTCTACCTCGCCCGCGCCCTCAAGGCGGCGCTCGAGGGCGATCGCAGCGAGATCGCGCTCGCGGCCACCTTCGAAGACGGCTTCCTCAATCAGCAGGTGCTCGACGCGGCGCGCCGGTCGGCGCGCGAGGGCACGCGCGTCACGATCGGCTAGGCGGGGCCGGCCTACGGCCCCCGGGAGGATTACGCATGCTGCAGCCACCCCGCCTCGTCATCCCGACTGTCATCGAGTCGACGGGCCGCACTGAGCGCGTCTTCGACATCTTCTCGCTGCTCCTGCGCGAGCGGATCGTCTTCCTCGGCACGCCGATCGACGACCACGTGGCGGACCTGATCGTTGCTCAGCTCCTCTACCTCGACCGGGAGGACCCGGAGCGCGACATCCACCTCTACATCAACTCGCCCGGCGGCGTGGTCACGGCGGGCCTCGGCATCCTCGACACGATGCGCGCCATCCGGCCGGACGTGTCGACGATCTGCATCGGCCAAGCGGCCAGCATGGGCACGGTGCTGCTGGCCGGCGGTGCCAGGGGCAAGCGCTACTCGCTGCCCAACTCGCGCATCCACATGCACCAGCCGCTCGGCGGCGCGCGCGGCCAGGCCTCGGACATGGAGATCGAGGCGCGCGAAATCCTGCGCATCCGCTCGTTGCTGAACCGCATTCTGTCGGAGGCGACGGGCCAGCCGATCGAACGCATCGCGCGCGACACCGACCGCGACTACTACATGACCGCCGACCAGGCGCGCGAGTACGGTCTGATCGACGAAATCCTCACCAGCCAGAAGGAGCAGCCGGAAGCCGTCGGCGGCTGAGGCCGCCCGGCAGACGCGCGGGACTCGTCGCCGGTCCCGCGCGTTCGCCTTCGCCGGCCAGGCGGGTTCGTGCGGGAGATCAGCGGCCAGGTAGCTTCACCATGCACGGCGAGCGCGAAGCGACGCCCGCGATCACGCCCGAGGACGCGGCCTGGTACGCCGCGAACACCCACCGGCTGGAGACGGCCTACCTGGCCGAGAGCGATCCGCGCCGCCAATCTGGCGCGAACGCGGATGCCGCCCGGTGGGAGCGGATGCGGCGCGTGATCGCGGCGGCGATCGCCCGCGACGGCGCGTTCCTCGACGTCGGCTGCGCCAACGGCCACCTGCTCGAAACGCTGGTCGAGTGGGCGCGCGCGGACGGCCACACGGTCGAGCCCTGCGGCCTCGATATCTCGGCGCGG
>JBHOQZ010000920.1:0-1747 GCA_042408635.1 Chloroflexota bacterium | reverse complement strand
CCGCGCCGCCCGGCAGCCACCCGGCGCCGGGAACGGCGCCGCCGAGCCGATTGGCGGCCGGCGGGCCGGGCGGCCGGCAGGCCGCCACCCGCTTCGGTCCGCAGTTGAGTGAGCTGCGTCGGCAGTTCGAGGTGCTGGTGGGGGCGGCCCCGCCCACGACGCCGGTGGAGATGATGCAGCCGCTGCCTCCGATTCCCGGGTCCGCGACAGCGGATGCGACGTCGCGGGCGCCCGGCGGCACACCCGATGGCAGGGTCCACGATGGCCGCTGAGTGCCGTGCCATGGCCGGGGCGATCCGCGAGTTCGCGCTTGACCGCGGCTGGACCGACCTGGCCGGGCTGGCCGAGGCCGTGGCGGCCGGACGCCGATCGGAGGTCGCCCTGCTGACCGCGAACGCGGCGGACGCGCGGGCTCTGGCCGCCTGGCTGAACGGCCGGGGAGCCGTCGGGGCCTCACCCCTCCCGATCGTCACCCTGGACGCGGTCGAGGTCTGGGACCCCGCCCCGTTTCTGGCCGGGCGACTGCTCGTGGCCTTCACGCCGGGTCACCTGCTGGACGCGAGTGCGGTCGACCGCCTCGACCGGGTCCTGCTCGCTCGGCCGCCCGAGAGCTGGGCCGGGGTCCTAATAGGCGTCGAGCGACTCGCCTCCCCGGACGAACTGCGCCAGATCGAGCGTGGGCTGGCCCGACTGCTGCCCCTCACGGCCAGCCCCTCCGCGCCGCACCCGGTCGCGGGATCGGGCGCCCGGCTCTATCTCTGGGACGAGGTGCCGCCGGCCTGGCTGCGCGAGCGCGCGGCCGCGGACGCCGAGTCCGTGCTGCGCTGGCTCACCGCCGCCCCGCCTGCCGATGGGTCGGAGGCGCTGGAGCGCGCCGTGCTGCTGGGCCTGATCGACGCAGCGGAAGCCCGGCTGGTGGCGGCCGCGGGGGCTGGCCGCGGCCCCGAGGACGCCGCCGGTGGACTTGGGGCGGAGGCCGCGCGGGTGGTGCGCGCCTGCCGCGAGCTGGCACATGTGCGCCGGCATCTCGGGCGGCGTCTGGAATCGGACGCGGCGGTGCTGCGCGGGGAGCTGGTCGCGGCGCTCCACACGGTCGAGCAGGATCTGCTCGCGGGGTTGCGTGCCTACCTCGATGGGGCGTGCCCACCGACCCGGGCCGCGCCCACGGACGCCGAGGCCGAGGCGATGATCGTGCGCTACCTTCAGGCGGGTGGCGAGGTCTGGCGGCAGCGCGCCGATGAGGTGCTGCGGGCCCAGACGCGGGCGACCGCGGCCGACGCGGAGGCCCTGCTGGCACGGGTCGACTGGGATGTGGTCAACGCGCGGCTGCCGCGCACCGATGGAACCCCCGTCTATCCGAGTGCGCTGCTCGCCGGCCTGGCGCCGGCCCTTCCGGTCGGGGCGCTGGGCGAGCTGCGCTCGGCGCGGGTGCCGGCCGGCCTGGATACGGGCGCCGTCGCCGCCGAACTGGTGCGCCTGGCGATCGGCGGCGCGCTGGTCGTGGGCGTGGCAACGCGCTTCTTCGGTCCCGTCGGCCTGGCGGCCGGGATCGCGGTGACCGTGGCGGCGGGCAGCCTGCGGACGCATCAGCGGACCCTGGCTGCGGTCGAGGAGCGGGCGCGCCTGGCGATCGGCCTGGCGTTTTCGGCCGCCATCGAGGCGGTCGAGGGGGAGGTGGCCTCGGCCGCCGCGGGGACCCGCCGGCAGCTCACATCGGAGCTGCGCCGGATCGAGGCCGACCTCGTCG
>JBHOQZ010000308.1:0-2381 GCA_042408635.1 Chloroflexota bacterium | reverse complement strand
ATCACCAGCGGCGGCAGGAAGCGCAGCACCGTCTGGCCTGCCGCCAGCGCCAGCACGCCGCGCTCCATCAGCGCGCGCAGGTAGGGGCCCGACTTCGTGCGCAGCTCGACGCCGACGAGCAGGCCGAGGCCGCGCACCTCGCGGATCACCGGCGCCTCGAGCGCGCGCAGGCGCTCCCTGAAGTAATCGCCGAGCTCAGCGGCGCGCTCGGGCAGCCGCTCCTCGACTAGGGCCGCGATCGCGGCGGCCGAGGCGGCGCAGGCGAGCGGGTTGCCGCCGAACGTCGTCGAGTGCGATGCCTTCTGGATGTTCTGGACGCGCGGCCCGAGCGCGACGGCGCCCATCGGCACGCCGCCCGCGATCGACTTCGCCAGGCAGAGCAGGTCCGGCGTGACGCCGTAGCGCTGGCAGGCGAACATTGCGCCGGTGCGGCCGAAGCCGGTCTGCACCTCGTCGACGACGAACATGGCGCCGCGCTCGTGGCAGAGCGCCTCGACGCCGCGCAGGAACTCGGCGCTGGCCGGGCGCACCCCGCCCTCGCCCTGCACCGGCTCGACGATCACGGCCGAGGTCTGGTCGGTCACGGCGGCCTCGAGCGCGGCCAGGTTGTCGTAGGGCACGTGCTGGAAGCCGGGCAGGAGCGGCTCGAACAGCTCGCGGTAGCGCTGCTCCCAGGTGGCCGAGAGCGCGCCCAGCGTGCGGCCGTGGAAGCCGCGCATGGTCGCCACCACGCCGGTGCGGCCCGTGGCCATGCGCGCGAACTTCAGCGCCGCCTCGATCGCCTCGGCGCCCGAGTTGCACAGGAAGATGCGGTCGAGCCCCGGCGGCGTCACCGAGGCGAGCGCCGCGAGGCAGCGCGCGCGGGCGTCGTTGTAGAACAGCTCGGTGCAGCTCAGCAACCGCTCGGACTGCTCGCGGATCGCCGCGACCACGCGCGGGTGGCAGTGGCCGAGGTTGGCGCTGCCCTGCCCGCCGACGCAGTCGACGTAGCGCCGCCCGGCGTCGTCCCACAGGTAGGCGCCCTGGCCGCGCACGATCGTCACCTCGCGCTTGACGTAGACGCCCGAGGTGTAGCGGTCCTCGATCGCCCGCCAGTCGGCGGACGCCGGGTACCCGCTAGCGGGTGCGCCCTCCGACTGCTCGGGGGCGCTCGGCTCGTCGACGCCACGGGACGCCGGGCCCGGGTGGGCAGGGGTGGACTGTACGGGTGGATCGGAAAGCTGACCTGTCACGCGATCACCGTGCCCTTTCCTTCGAGCGCGGCGGCGATCGGTCGCTCGACGCGCGCATCGGCCAGGATCACCCGCCGCACGCCCGCCGCCAGCGCCTCGCCCGCGCCCATGACCTTCTTCTGCATGCGCCCCTGCGCGTACTCGGCGAACTCCGCCAGCCGCTCGCGCGGGACGCGGTCGATCAGCGACGCCGGGTCGTTCACGTCGCGCAGAAGCCCCGGCACGTTGCTCAGGATGATGAGCGTGTCGGCGCCCAGCGCCGAAGCGATGACGGCCGCGGCGCGGTCCCCATCGACGTTGATCGCTACAATCTCCCCTTGGTCCCTTGAGTCGGAGACCCGAGTGGTCGAGATCGCGGGTGGCGTGACCACCGGCGTGTAGCCGTGGTCGAGGAGCAGGCGCAGCAGGTCGGTGTTGACGCGCTCGACCCGGCCGGTGTAGTCGTCGCGGAGCACCATGCGCTTGCCGTTCTCGATCACCTTGATGGCGGGCTTGCGCTGCCCCTCGAGCAGCCGGCCATCCAGCCCGGAGAGGCCGACGGCGTTGACGCCGAGCCGCTGGAGGAGCTCGACGATCCGCTTGTTCACCCGGCCGGCGTAGACCATCGTGAAGATCTCGAGCGTCTCGCGGTCGGTGTAGCGGCTCTGGACGCCGCTGACCGAGGTGACGAAGCGAGGCGGCTTGCCCAGGCGCTCGGAGAGGACGTTGGTCTCGTGCGAGCCGCCGTGGACGAGCACGCCGCGCTCGCCACCCTGCACGCGCTCGGCGAAGTCGCGACAGACCGCCTCGTAGTCGATCCCCTGACCGCCGCCAACCTTCACCACGAGCATGTGGCTGCCTCCCCCCGCGCGGGTTCAAGCCCCGCGCTCAATCTGCGAAGCCGGCTGAAGCCGGCTGAAACGTGCCCGTCCTAGCCCCCGGAGGGGGCGTCGCAAACTCAGCCCGGGGGTGAACCCCCGGGCGGCCGGGTGGCCGGGCAGACACGTCCCTGCGCGCCAGCTTCAGCCGGCCGACGCCAATGCCCGCACGATTTCCGCAACCTCCATCACCCCCGGGCAGCCGGGCGGACGCGGCGATCGCGTCGCTTCGCGCGCTTCAGCCCGCCGATCGCATTCCCCGCGTTCATTCCACAACCTCCATCACCCCTGG
>JBHOQZ010000918.1:0-1266 GCA_042408635.1 Chloroflexota bacterium | reverse complement strand
GGTACGTGGGCGACAACCTGCCGGGGGGAGCCGGGTCCGCCTGCGCCCGGTCCCTGAGGTCGCGGCTATTATACTCACTGCCACCGCGCGCAACATGCGCAATCGGCCGTTTTCTTGATGGAGGTTTGGCGGAAGACCCCTTGCTTTTCTGCCCGCTTTCTAGCCAGAATGGCCGAACCGAGGCGCCGTGCTGACGCGCAAATGGAATGATTCGCCGGAGTGCGCGCTACCGCACGTAGGGCCGGTCGGCGAAGCGCACATCGACCTGTCTCGCACTCAGCCGCGACCGCTGCAGCTCCTCCGCCACCGCGCGCACGAGCTCCAGCTTGGCGGCCACGTATTCGCGCTGCCGCATCGCCCAGCGCGCCCGGCTCTCGCCCGGCAGCCGCTCCGCCTCGGCCATCCCCAGCACCGCCCGCCAGCCCAGCCCGGTCTGGAAGCTCAAGCCCTCGTCGCGGCGGTAGTCGACCGCGTCGATGGGCAGGCCGAGGTCACCCCGCGCGCCCTCGACCGCGGCCCGTCCAGCCTCGACCACCGCCGCGGGCACCATCGACTCGACCGCCACCGCCGCGTTGTCCAGGTCGACGACCCGGGGCAGGGGCTCCTCGCCGGCGGGTCCGAGCACCAGGCCCTCCTCGTCGACCAGCCAGCGGGCACCGTCCGCCTCCCAAATTGCCACCGGCCGGCGCTCAGCCACCGTGATGGCAACGGTGCCGGGCAGCAGCAGCCTCACCTCGACCGAGGCGAGGCGCTTGATCCGCGCGACTGCGGCGCGGGCGGCGGCGCGGTCAAGCAGGAAGATGTTGTTGGTGGGGATGGCGGCCGCCTCAATGATGTCGGCGCTCGTGACCAGGCGGTTGCCGGCCACAACGACGCGGTCGACGGTAAAGTCGGGCAGCGTGAGCGCCTGCCAGATCGCGGTCGCGAAGATCACCGCCAGCGCGCCCGGCAGCAGCCGCGGGGTGAGCCAATTGACGAGGCGCCGGTAGCGGTTGCGCAGCCGCCCCGCCATGGGCGACTCGGCGCGCCGCGACAGGCGCGGCTCGGGCAGGGGCGCGAGCGGCCTCAGGCGTGCCATCCCGTGGCCTAGCCGGTCCGATGGCGGCGGGTGTCGGCGTGCCGCTCGAGCGCGAGCTGGATCAGCCGGTCGACCAGGGCGGGGTAGTCGAGCCCGCTGGCCGCCCACATGCGCGCGTACATGCTGTAGGGGGAAGCCGGGGATCGTGTTCAGCTCGTTCAGGAAGAGCTGCCCGTCGCTGGCGCGCA
>JBHOQZ010000917.1:0-2348 GCA_042408635.1 Chloroflexota bacterium | reverse complement strand
CCGCGCCGCCGCCTCGCGCACCGCCCGCGCGTCGACGGTCGCGGCAACCGCGCCGCTGCGTCCGTCCCCCGGTCGCTCGATCGCCCCGTGCGCGGTCGCGTCGTTGCCGGCCGCCGTCCTCGCCTCGCCGACTTCGCGCTCCACCTGCCGATCCCCTCCACCGCGCCGTTGCGATTCCAGTATAGCCCGCGCGGGCCGGGGCGCCCGGTCCACCCGATCTGCCAGGTGGCCCGCCTGGCAGGCCGGGGACAGGGCGCGCGTTGGGTGGACGAGACCATTCGAATGGCCGGCCGGTGTACAATGGCGGCACGTTGCTGTGCTCTCGACACCGTGGATTCGCCCACACAAGCCGCTCAAAGAGGAGACGCGCGATGGTGACGCGACGAAACCCATTCGGTGCGCGATCGACGCTCACGACCGCCCACGGCGAGACGTTCACCTACTACCGATTGGCGTCGCTCGCCGATCAGGGCGTCAACCTCGATCGCCTGCCCTACACGGTCAAGGTCCTGCTGGAGAACCTCCTGCGCCAGTGCGGCGGGGAGCTGGTCGACGAGCAGGACGTGCTGACGCTCGGGAAGTGGGACGGCTCCCCCAACATCGCCGGTGAGTTCCCGTTCATGCCGGCGCGCGTGCTCCTCCAAGACTTCACCGGCGTGCCCGCCATCGTCGACCTGGCGGCGATGCGCTCCGCCGTCGCCCGTCTGGGCGGTGACCCGATGCGCATCAACCCACTCGTGCCGGCCGACCTCGTCATCGACCACTCGGTCCAGGTCGACAGCTTCGGCTCGGTCCTCTCCTTCCGCACCAACGTCGAGCGCGAATACGAGCGTAACCGCGAGCGCTACGCGCTGCTGCGCTGGGCGGGGCAGGCGTTCCAGAACTACCGCGTCGTGCCGCCCGGCTACGGCATCGTCCACCAAGTGAACCTCGAATACCTCGCCCGCGTCGTCTTCACGCGCCAGGCGGGGGCCGAGGTCGTGGTCTACCCGGACACGCTAGTCGGCACCGACTCGCACACGACGATGGTCAACGGCATGGGCGTGCTGGGCTGGGGCGTGGGCGGCATCGAGGCCGAGGCGGTGCTGCTGGGCCAGCCGCTCTACCTCCTCTCGCCCGACGTCGTCGGATTGCGCCTGAGCGGTCAACTGCCCGAGGGGGCGACCGCAACCGACCTGGTGCTGGTCATCACCCAGATGCTGCGCAAGTTCGGCGTGGTCGGCCGCTTCGTCGAGTTCTACGGGGAGGGGATCGCGTCGCTCAACCTGGCCGACCGGGCCACGATCTCGAACATGGCGCCCGAGTACGGTGCCACCGCCTCGATCTGGCCCGTCGACGACGAAACGCTGCGGTATCTGCGCACCACCGGCCGCGACGAGGCCCTGATCGACCTGGTCGAGCGCTACGCCAAGGAGCAGGGGCTCTTCCACCGGCCCGGCGTGCCCGATCCGGTCTTCAGCGCCCGCCTCGAACTCGACCTCGCCACGATCGAGCCCAGCCTCGCCGGCCCCCGCCGGCCCCAGGACCGCGTTCCCCTCTCGGGGTTGCGCGACGGCTTCCGCGCCGCCTACCCGAACCTCTTCGCCGGCAACGGCGCGAAGGACGGCACGCAGACGCGCATCGCCATCGAGCGATTCAGCTACGAGGGCGGCCCCGCCGCTCCACTCGGGCTGTCGCCCGAGCAACAGCGGGTGGATCAGATGTCGCTGCCGACCGTGGGTGGCACGGGCGCGCCGGCCGTGACAACCGAGGCGCCACCGGCCGAGCTGCCGTCTCCGGCCGGCGCGACGGAGGTCGCGGTCGAGGGCACGCGCGTCGAGATCGGGCACGGCTCGGTCGTGATCGCGGCGATCACGAGCTGCACGAACACCTCGAACCCCTCGGTGATGATCGGCGCCGGCCTGCTCGCTAAGAAGGCGGTCGAGCGCGGCCTGACCGTCAGGCCCTACGTGAAGACGAGCCTGGCGCCGGGCTCGCGGGCGGTGACCGAGTACCTCAAGTCGGCCGGGCTCCTGCCCTACCTGGAGGCGCTGCGCTTCCACGTCGTCGGCTACGGCTGCACGACCTGCATCGGCAACTCGGGGCCGCTGGCCGAGCAGATCGGCAACGCGATCACCGAGAACGAGCTGGTGGTGGCGGCGGTCCTCTCCGGCAACCGCAACTTCGAGGGGCGCATCCACCCGCTGGTGCGCGCGAGCTTCCTCGCCTCGCCGCCGCTCGTGGTCGCCTTCGCGCTCGCCGGCACGGTCGACATCGACCTAGCGCATGAGCCGGTCGGCTACGATCCGGGCGGCCAGCCCGTCTTCCTGCGCGACATCTGGCCGACGCCGGAGGAGATCAACGAGGTG
>JBHOQZ010000915.1:0-1096 GCA_042408635.1 Chloroflexota bacterium | reverse complement strand
AGACGGGTTGCTATACTGCGCACAGCGACCGCGCGACGCCCGGCGGCCGACGAGAGACGGGCCGGGCAGCGGCAGCAGCCTCGCCCGGGCGCGCGACCGGGCAGCAGGAGAACGTCAGCTTGGCCACGCCGGCCCCGACCGCCCGGCCCGTCCCCGACGCCAACCATCTGCCGACCGCGACCGCACTCCTCCCGGCACCCGGCGCGACGGCCGGGCCCGAGGTCCGACCCGGCGGGACGGGCACCACCCGCCTGCTCTGGCTGCTCGGGGCGCTCAGCGCCGCGCTCTACTACGCTGTGGCGACGCGGCAGTACCTCCTCTTTGCCACGATCGACCGGCCGAATCTGCACATCGCCACCATCGCCAACTACTCGATCGACGACGCGGCGCGCTTCGCGCTCGGGTTCCTGGCGCTGTTCGCGCTCTACGTCGTCGCCTACCGGCTCCTGGCCCGCGCCCGCGGCCCCTCCAGCGGGGTCACGCTGGCGGCGGTGCTCGGGCCGGCGGTGGTGTTCCACCTGCTACTCGCCGTCATCTACCCGATCGTGGCGACGGACATGTTCGACTACGTGCTCTACGGGCGGATGTGGGCGGCCGGCCTCAACCCGCTGATCGCCACGCCCAACGACTTCCGGCCCGACCCCTACGTCGTCTACTCGCCCTGGCCGACCGAGCCGTCGGTCTACGGCCCGCTCTGGGCATACATCAGCGCCGTGCCGACCGCGCTGGCGCGCGACAACCTGCTTACCGCCATCCTCCTCTTCAAAGTGATCGCGGTCGCCGCCTCGCTCGGCACCGCCTACCTGGTCTGGCGGATCCTGCGCGAGGTTGCACCGGAGCGAGCCGCGCAGGGGGCGCTGCTCGTCGCCTGGAACCCGCTCGTCGTCTGGGAGGCGGCGGGCAACGGCCACAACGACAGCGTCATGGTGCTGCTGGCGGTCGCGGGTGCGCTGGCGCTGGTGCGGGGGCGGATCGCGCTCGCGCTCGTCCTGCTGGTGGCGTCGGCGCTGGTGAAGTTCGTGACGGTGCTGCTCGTGCCGTTCTTCGTCGCCCACGCGCTGCGCCGCGCCGCCGACCGGCGGGCGGCGCGGCGCGG
>JBHOQZ010000307.1:0-10259 GCA_042408635.1 Chloroflexota bacterium | reverse complement strand
AGGTCGATCGGGTGGCCGTAGGGCTGGCCGTAGGCGAGCCCGGTGGGCCAGTAGACCTCGATCATGTTGCCCTCGGGATCGTCGAAGTAGAAGGCGAGCGAGACGCCGTGGTTGAGCGCCATCTTGATCGGTAACCCGCGCTCGACGATCTGGCGGTAGAAGGCGCGCAGGTCGGTCAGCGAGTCGACCTTGAACGCGGTGTGCTTGAAGGCAGGATTGGCGAAGATGGCGATCTCGTGCGACTCGTCGGCCGGGCGGCTGCTGAGGAAGGCGGAGGCGCCGAAGGCGTGGTCGCCCTCGCTTCCGCCGACCACCTCCATCCCCATCACATCTCGGTAGAACGCGGCGAGCGTGGCGGGATCCTTCGCGTGCATGCCGATGTGGTAGACTCCGGTGACCCGGGGCGGGCGTGGCTCGGGCATAGTGCGGGCTCCTCCATGGCGCGAATCGGTTGGCCGCGGCGGCAGTGTTCGGGCGGCAGGGCAGGACGGCGCCCACCTCACCGCCTCCATGGTACCACGCGGGTACCACGCGAACGCGCGGTCGGCCCCTGTGCCTGGGCGGGCGAGCCGCGCCGGGGCAGGCGTGCCGGCGCAGAGGGCGTCGGTCAGGCGGCGATCCTGGCCTGGCTGCCCACAATGCGGGCGATGTTCTCGCGTGCGAAGAACTCGGGGATCGACACGGTGCCCGCCGTGGCGCCCAGGAAGCGGCTCACCTCGGCCGGCTGGTCGCGCAACGCCGCCAGCAGCGTCCGCTGCTCCGGCGAGGGCGGCTTGAGGCCGGCGAGGTCATGTGTGAACTCGAACATCGGCCGGACGTGCTCGTTGCGGCGGCGCTCGTACTCCGCCAGGGCCGCCGTGAGCGGGCGGCCGTGCTCGAAGCCGGCGATCAGCGCCTCGACCAGCAGATCGACGTCGCGGAAGGCGTCGGTCATGCCCTGGGCGGTGATCGGATCCTTGTGGTAGCCGGCGTCGCCCACCAGCGCCCAGCCCGGGCCGAACGGACGGCGGAAGTAGAACGGCAGATCGGCGGTGCCCCGGAACCGGGCGGCGCGCCGACCCGCCTGCATGCGGGCGGCCAACTCGGGCGCGTGCTCGGCCAGGCCGGCGAGGACGTGGCGCTCGAGGTCGTGCCGGACGGCGGCGAACTGGTCGATCGGCCAGAGCTGGGCCACCTGCGTCAGCCCGTCGTTGGTCGGCAGCGCGACGATGAACCGGCCGGCGCGCGGGTAGACCTCGATCGCGTCCGACGGCACGCCGCTCCAGTAGCTGTAGAAGCCGCAGGCGAGCGTCGGCCGCACGTCGTAGGCGGGCGCCGCGACGGCGCGCGCCACCAAGGAGTAGCGCCCGTCGGCGCCGACGACCAGCCTTGCCGGCTCGTTGTGGAGGCTGCCGTCGCGGTGGTGGGTGCGCACGCCGACGACCTGATCACGGTCCCACAGCAGCTCCTCCACCACGCACGCCGGGCGGAACTCGGCGCCCGCCTCGACCGCCGCGTCGACCAGCAGCGCGTCGAACACCGTCCGGCGCGGACAGTAGCCGTCGGCGATGCCGGCGATCGGCGTCGGCTCGCCCTCCAGCGTGAACGGCCCGGCGTCGAACCGGTGGCGCCGGATGGCGGGGCAATCGAGCGCCTGGAGGCGGTCGATCAGCCCCCAGTGTGCCAGGCGCGCCACGCCCGGCTGGTGGATGTAGTGTCCCGAGAGCGTGTCGCTGGGGAAGTTGGCGCGATCCAGCAGGAGCACGCGGTAGCCGCGGCGGGCCAGGAGCATGGCCGTGGGCGCGCCGGCACAGCGGGCTCCCACCACGATGACGTCGAACACCGGAGACCTCCAGGCGCGGGTGTTGTCGCAGCGATCACCGCTCTATCGTCGCCGCCACGCCCCCTTAGCGCCGTCGGCCCGGCGAAAGATGTTGCCCTCCCGCCCAGAGTACACTAGACCTGTCGTCCGGCATTCCCCCCACCCTGGTGCCTGCCCACGGTGAAACGTGCCTCCCCTGCCCGCACTCTTGCCGCAACCTCCATCAGCCGGCGCGCAGGGACTGGGCGCCTCGTTCCGGCTTCAGCCGGGCGACTGGGATGCCTGCACCCTTTCTGCACCCTCCATGAGCCTGCCGACCACCTGGCGGCCATGTGGGGGAATTTCCCTCACCCCGCGCGGCCTGGCGCGTTCCAACCAGCGGTGCGGAGACCCCGCCGCCCGGACTAAGGCTGAGTGCTCCTCGGTGGCAAGGGGTCGTCGGCCGGCGGCTGAGCTACCGAGCCGGCGTCGGGGGCGAGGGCGCGCAGGTCCTCCAGCGTGAGGGCCGGCCCCGGGAGTGAGGCGCCCTCGCGCGCGGCGGTGGCGCGGAGCCCGTCCAGCGCCAGTGCCAGGTGACGGTGGGCGAGCGCGTCGTCCAGCGCCGGCGGGAAGGGGCCGGGCAGCGGCCGGCCCAGCCGGATGAGCAGCAGCCCGATATCGCCGAACGCCACGTCGGGCCGCAGCGAGCCCTCGGCGCGGGCGGCCTCGAGCAGCCTCTGCACGGCGGCGGCCGACCGGTCGGCGGCGACGCGGAGCTCCGGATCCAGCGGGACCTGGCGCGTCAGCACCGGCATCACCGCCCCGATGCGCAGCTCCAGTGCGTGGTGCATGTAGCGCGCCAGCGCGTGGAAGGCATCGGGCTCGGTCGCCAGGGCGCAGTGCGCCGCCTCGATGGCGCGCGCCCAGATGTCGAGGGCGACCGCGCGCGCCAGCGCCTGCCGATCGGGGAAGCGCCGGTAGAGCGTGCCGATCCCCACGCCGGCTCGCCTGGCGATCTCCTCCAGCGGCGCGGTGGGACCCTGCTCGGCGAACACGTCGCGCGCCGCCGCCAGGATGCGGTCCAGGTTCCGGCGCGCGTCGGCACGCAGCCCCCGCGCGTTCGTGGCGTCGCCGATTGGCGGCGGCGCTGACCCATCGGTCGGGATTCCGCGTCTCACCCCTGCCTCCATGATCCCGTGCGAGCCGTCGTCCGGGCCCGTCCGCGCGGCCCCGCCCGGACCGGCGCCAACCCGGCGGGCTCGCGCTTTGTCCCGGATCGGTCGGTGGCGCAACCGGCCTACCGGCGCTGCGCCGACGTCGATCGGCGGCACCCATACCACCCCCGACGCAGGCGTGGGCGCCATCGCGCTCACGGCGCCCCGACCGCCCTCACGTTATATACGGAGGACTTATCTCCACATTTGTGCTACGCTGGATGCAAGCGGAGAGAAGATCTCCGCATGTCTGAGGGAGTGTGGCACACCATGGGAATTGCCGTCAACTTCAGTCGCCGACCGGAAAGCGGGGTGGCGCGTGCCATCGACCGCACCGCGGCGCGGGCTGCGCGGACGGAAGGAGCTCGACCATGACGCTGACGATTCGCCTTTTCATGCTCAGCGAGGCCGTCGGCTTCGCCCTGGCGAGCCTGGTCCATCGCGGCGCGCTGGGCGACGCCTACACGGACGCAGCGGCTGCCACCGCCGAAGCGACGCTGACCGCGGTGCTCGGCGCCGGGCTCGCGCTCACCTGGGGCTGGCCCGCGCGCACGCGCGCGATCGGCCTGGGCGCCCAGGCGTTCGCGCTGGTGGGCACGTTCATCGGCGCGTACCTCGCGGTGATCGGCGTCGGCCCGCACACGGTGCCCGACGTCGTCTTCCACGTCGGCATGCTGCTAGCGTTGATCTGGGGGCTCGCGGTCGCCGCCGGGGCGGCTGCCGATGGGGCGCCGCGGTGCGCGGCAGCCGCCACCCTCGTGACCGTCGTGCAGATGCTCACCCGCGCCACCGGGCTGTTGCAGCTCGCGCTCGGCCTGGCGTTCTGGGTCGACACGCTGCTGGTCGCGGTGCCGTTCCACATGGTCAACGGGTTGCTCTTCGTCCTGCTGCTCGTGGTCCAGGCGGTCATGGCCGCCCGAGCCGGCGCGCCGTGGCGGCTGGTGATCGTCGCCGTCGCCTGGGCGCTGTTCGTGGTGGTGCTGGGCGTGACGCAGGGCCAACTCCTGCCCGGCGACTGGCACTGGCTTGTCCGGGTGGCACACCTGGCGGTCGGCTTGGCCGCGATGGGCCTGGCCGAGCGACTCGCCGCGGTGGCCAGGGCGCGGCTGGCGGGGGAGGCCGGCAGCTCCGACGGGCTGAGCCGGGCCACCACGGAACCGCTAGGTCGGGGTGCACCGTGAAGCTGGCACTGCACATCCCCGCCACCGACTGGCGGGGCGGTCCGGCCGCGCTGGGCACGAAGCTCGGCGAGATCGTCGAGGCTGCCGAGGCGGCCGGCTTCGACGCGATCAGCGTGCCCGACCACGTCTGGCAGCACCCGATCATGGGCGGGCCGGTGGCGAACGAGGTTGAGGCCTATACGGCGCTCGGCCCTCATCGCCGGCAGCGGCGAGCGTCGGACACTGCCGCTGCTCGCCCGCTGCCGGCGACGCCTGCACCCTGCGCCCAACCCCCGAGATCCCGCGGCAACTGGACCTCCTGCGCCGCCTCTGCGACCGTGAGGGTCGCGACTTCGCCGCCATCGAGAAGATCACGCCCTTTGTCTTCGACGTCGGATCGGGCGGGTCGAAGGTCGGCGCGCTGCTGGATCAGCTCCGCTGGCTGGCAGGTCTGGGCATCGAGACCGTTTTCGGCTGGGTGGTCGGTGTGGACGCGATCACGCCGCTCGAGGTCATGGGCCGCGAGGTCGTCCCCATCGCCGAGCAGTTCGAGGCGGGGGCGTGAGCCGGCGCCGTGGGCGCCGGAGGTACGTGCTGGTGGCGATGACCATCGTCGGAGAGGCGTTCGGAGGTCCCGCACAGCGTGGCGCATTCTCGTCCGGACGTCGCGGCTGGCGGCTGCGCTTGCTTGCTGCGGCGCGCGTCAGCGGCGGGTGAGGCGGGCGCCGACGCCGCGGCGGGCGCGCCTCAGCGTCGCCTCGATGTCGGCTTTGAGCGAGGGGTCGAGGTCGCTGGCGCGGTGGAGGCGGCCGTCGAGGACGACAGGCGGATCGACGGCGCGCGGCTTGGGGTAGGCGAAGACATCGGCGGCCTCCCGTCCGCTCTCGCGCACCAGCCGCGGCGTTTCCGGTGTGAGTCGGGCGAGGCGGCGGGCGCTGAGCGGGTCGGCGCGGAGCCGGGCGAGCAGCTCGGCGTCGGTGGCGAAGAGGTCGGCCTCCGCGATCACCCCGCGGTCGAGCGCGTCGCGCAGCGCCTCGGCCATCACCACATAGACCCAGGTGTCGAGCGGGTTCATGTAGAGGCGCAGGTTGGCGTCGCGGTAGAGGTGCAGGAACCAGCGCGCCGCCGCCAGATCCCGCAGCGCCATCACGCCGTCGAACACGGTGAGCGCCTCGACGAACCGGCGGATCTCGGCGGGCGCGACGGCGCCGAGGCGCTGCATGTCGCGCACGCAGTAGTCGACCCGGTCGGCGCAGAGGTCGGGCAGCGGACGCTCGAGCAGACTGTGCGCCTCCGGCTCGAGCGCGGCCCCGAGCGGCACGCCGTGGCGGGCGAGGATCGCCGGGATCGGGGAGCCGAGGACGACGCGGCCGTGGCGCAGCTCGTGGTAGCTGCGGCCCGCCTCGGGGAAGACGAGGTCGGCCACGTGCGAGAAGGCGGTGTGGGCGACATCGTGGAGCAGCGCCGCCACCTGCTCCTCGCGCGGGCCACCGAGGAGCTGCACCAGGCGTACCGCGCCCAGCGAGTGCTCGAGCCGGGTCGTGGTCAGCTCGGGCCGCACCAGGTAGCTCGGGCCCGATTGATGCACGGCCGCGAGGCGCCGCAAGGGCAGGCAGTCGAGCAGGTCGCGCAGGACGGGGTCCTCGACGCGCCACGTACCCCAGACGGGGTCACGAATCTCCCAGCGATGGGCCATCACCGCGCCCCGGGCACGAGCGCGTAGAGCGGGGGAACCGAGGTGCACACCCCTCCACCTTACCACGGTTGCCGGGTCGGCCGCCCCTGCCGTCGGGAGCCATGCGGCCGCCGACTGCGGCGGCCGGCGACGCTTGGGGCCGTTGCCGGAGCGAACGCCTGCCAGATCAGTCGGCTGATGGGCGTCGCCAACACAACCGGCCCGGGGGTCGGCGGGCCCAAGCCCGCTGACCTGGGTGTCGGTGATCCTGGCAATCTCCGGTCGAGATGGGGCAACCGTTAAAGGGATGGTCATGAGGCGCGGCAGGTCACATACGGTTGCCGGTAGTCTGGTATTCTCGACAAGACTTGCTCAGTGCATCGGCGCCCCCGCGCTGCCGGTGGGCGCGTGCCGAACCGAGGTGGTCGCTTGTGATCTCGGGCCGTCGAACCAGAGACGGGAACGCCCGCCGGCTCGCCCGCCGTAGCCGGCCTCCCGGGCGCCTGTTCGTGCCGCGCTGGCTGCGGCGCGCCCCGCGGCTCGTCGCCTCGTGGCTGCGGCGTGGCCGGCCGGGTACCCGCTGGCGAGTGCGGCGCGGGCGGAGGCGCGTGGCGGGAAGCGCCCGGCTGCTGTTCGGGCTCGGACTGCTGATGGGTGTCCTCGTGAGCAGCCGGGCGGGGCCGGTCGGCTTGCCGGTGGAGACGGCGCCGCCCGTCGACGCCGCCGGGTCGGTGGCCGAGCTGGTCAAGGCGTTCATCGAGCCGGTCGCTGGGCCGGTCCGCGCCGACCCGCCGCCGTATCCACCGGCGGTCGAACGCTGGCGGGGGCTGGCCGAACGCATCGGCGCTGAGGAGGGGCTCGATGTCGATCTGCTGCTCTGCGTGATCGCCGTCGAGAGCGACGGCATCCCGAACCGGACCAGCCGCGCCGGCGCCCATGGGCTGATGCAGGTGATGCCCGGCACCTTCCGCGAGGTCCACCCTGACGGCAACCAGACCATCAACGAGGACAACATCCGGGCCGGCGCGCGCTACCTCCGGCGCAGTCTGGAGGCGCACCGCGACCTGCTCTGGGCGCTCGCCGGCTACAACGCCGGCATCGACGCGACGGTGCGTTTGCGCCGGGAGCTGGGCTACGTGCCGGACTGGTGGCTGGGGGGCGAGCCCTTCGCGTACATGCACAACGTCCAGGCGTGCCTGGCGCAGCACCAGCCGAGGTCCGAGCCGGCCGCCGACCCTGGCTTGCCGGCGCGCCACCACACCCTCGTGGCGGAGTGAGCACACGGGGTCGCGCGGCGGCGGGTTGCAGGCGGGGCGCGGCCGCCCTGGGCTCAGGCGGTCGCCAGCCCACCGGTTAGGGCAGCAGGTAGGGCCGGAGATCGACGCGCCGGCCCGTTGCCGCGGCCAAGTAGGCGCCGTAGATCACGGCGGTGACGTCGCGCGCGAGCGCGCCGTTCGAGAGCGGCTCGCGGTCGAAGGCGACGCACTCGACGAAGTCCTGGATCTCCTGTGGATAGCCGGTCATCCAGTCCTCGTCGGGCTGGGGCGTGCTCCAGCCGGCGCCCGTCTCGAGCTTCTCGACCAGGTACTCGCCTGCGAAGACGTCCGGCGCGGGCGCGTAAGCCTGCACCGCGTCGTTCGGGTTGATGTTGCAGAGCACGACGCAGCGCGCGCCGTACACTGCGAGCTGGTTGCGGATGCCGCCCAGCACCGTGTCCGAGGCCGTGATCTGGGCGACCGTGCCGTCGTCGAAGGTGAGCAGCAGTGCCCCCCAGTCCTCCACGTCGGCGCCCGCAACCGTGTTCAGATAGGGTTGCCGGGTGGCCCGGTAGGTCGGGGTGTCGGCCAGGTGCGCGACCTCGGCCGTCACCGAGGCGGGACGCACCGGCCGGCCATGGAGGCGGCGCCCCTCGTCGGCCTTGAGGTAGAGCGCCGCGCCCAGCGGGTGGACCGCCTTGCCGATGAGCGAGCCGCCGCCGCCCGTACGCCAGTGCTTGTTGGCGACGGCGTGGGTGCCGCTGTGGCTCTCCTCGCCCACCAGGCGCAGAATCGGTCCGCCGGCCGCCGTGAGCAGCCGCCGCGCCTTCTGGATCGGCGGGGCGTAGACCCAGTTCTCGGCGTAGCAGAGGCGCACGCCGGCCGTGCGGCAGGCGCCGAGCACCGCGTCGGCGGCGGCCAGCGCTCCCTGCAGCATCACCTCGCCGGGGCGGGTACCCGCTGGCGGGTGCGGCTCGCCGAAGTAGCCGGTGAGCGGCTTCTCGACGATCACGTGCTTGCCGGCGCGGGCGGCCTGCACGGCGTAGGGCGCGTGTAGGTGCGGCGGCAGGCAGAGGTCGACCAGGTCGATCGTGGGGTCGCCCAGCAGCGCGTCAAGGTCGGGCACGGCGCGCCGGACGCCGTGGTCACGCGCGAAGCGCTCGGCACGCTCAGGGTGGGCGGCGCAGACCGCCCGCAGCTCGACCGCCACCCCGCGCACCTGGTGAAATGCCTCAGCGTGGACGCGGGCGATGTAGCCCGCGCCTGCCAGCCCGACCCGCACGGTCGGCAGGGTCCGCTCGCCCATACCTCTGGCTCCTCCAGCGGGAATACTCTCGGATCGGGCAGCCGGGCCAATGACGGCAGCGACGCCAGCGCAGCCCCGCCCAGCTGGGGTGACGCTCGAAGTCTAGGTGCCGATTCCGGTCTTGATCGCCTGGGCGCGGGCGTAGAGCTCAGCGTAGCGGTGGGCGGAGCGCGCCCAGGAGTGGTCAGCCTGCATGCCGCGCGTCTGTAGCGTGCGCCAGACGTGCGTGTCGCGGAAGTGCTCGAGCGCGCGCACCACGGCCGCGAAGAGGTCGTAGGGGTCGTAGCGGCGGAAGGCGAAGCCGTTGCCGACCCCGGTGGCCGGGTCGTAGTCGAAGACGGTGTCGACCAGGCCGCCGGTATGGCGCACGACCGGCACGCTGCCGTAGCGCATCGCCAGCATCTGGCCGAGGCCGCACGGTTCGAAGCGGCTGGGCATCAGGAAAAGGTCGCTGCCAGCGTAGACGCGCCGGGCCAGGTTCGGGTCGAAGCTGAGGCGCAGACTGAAGCGGCCCGCGAGGTCGCGCGCGATCTGGCTGAAAAGGTCATGATAGCGCGGATCGCCCGTGCCCAGCAAGATCATGCGCGCTCCCAGGCTCTCGACGATCGGGCGGACGACCGGTGCGAGGATGTCGAATCCCTTCTGGTCGGCCAGGCGCGTCACCATGCCGATGAGCGGGGCGCGCGGGTCGGGGTCGAGGCCGGTCTCGGCCAGGAGCGCCGGCTTGTTCGGCGGCCGCCCATCGAGCGAGGTGGCGTTGTAGCACGAGGCAAGATGCGCGTCCGTCTCGGGGTTGAACTCGTCGGTGTCGATGCCGTTGAGGACGCCAACGAGGCGGTCGCCCTTCTCGGCAAAGAGCGCTTCGAGCCGCTCGCCGTACTCGGGGGTGAGCAGCTCGCGCGCGTAGGTCGGGCTGACGGTGTTGACGAGGTCGGCGAAGCGCACGCCGCGGGCGAGGAAGATCACGTGGCCGTGCAGGTCCTCGGCGAGCGGAGCGCCGATCAGGTAGTTGGGGTCGAGGCCGGCCAGCGGCAGGATCGAGCGGTCGAAGTGGCCCTGGTACTGCGCGTTGTGGACCGTGAACAGGCAGCCGGCGTGGGCGAAGCGCGGATCGTCGCGGTAGAGCGTCTTGAGCCAGTTCGGGATGAGCCCCGTGTGCCAGTCGTGGGCGTGGACGACGTCGGGCGTCCAGTCGAGCGCCCGCACGGCCTCGAGCGCCGCGCGGGCAAAGAGGACGTAGCGCGCGCCGTCGTCCCCGTAGCCGTAGAGCTGGGGGCGGTCGAAGTAGTGGCCGCTCTGGACGAAATAGACGGGCGTGCGCTCGTCGAGCCGGCCCTCGAGCAGCGCGACCGGCTCGGTCCAGCCGCCCAGTGGGACGGCGAACGAGGTGCCGGCCGGGCGGAGGTTGAGCCCGGCGCGGTCGATGCTGCCGTGGAGCGGGGTGACGACGCGCACGTCGTGCCCGAGGCGTGCCAGCGCCTTGGGCAGGGCGCCGGCCACGTCCCCGAGCCCGCCGGTCTTGGTGAACGGGGCGACCTCGGCCGCCACGAACAGGATGCGCAACGCCACCCCTCCTCTCGCACGCGCCCCGTCCCGACCAGGGCCGCCGCCCGGGGCGCCGCCCGGGAATCGAGCTCCCCCTTCCGCGCCGCGGGGCGAAAGGGGGAGCTGCGCGGTCTAGCGGTTCGGCGTGGTCGGGCTCGGCATCGGATTGGCGATGTTGGTCGGCGTCTGGATCTCGACGGGCGCGTTGAAGTCGTCGTAGAGGTAGATGCCGAAGAAGAACTGCTGGTTCGTCGTCTCCTGCCCGCCGGTGGCGGTGCGGTTGATGAACGACGTCTTCTCCATCTTGAAGGGCAGGAAGGTGT
>JBHOQZ010000913.1:0-2528 GCA_042408635.1 Chloroflexota bacterium | reverse complement strand
CGTGCGCTTCGCCGAACCGAACGGCGAGGTCGTCCGCGCCGGCGCGCGCGTGGTGAAGAACGTCGCGGGCTACGAGATCCCGAAGCTGATGATCGGCGCGCTCGGGACGTTGGGCGTGCTCACCGAGCTCTCGTTCAAGGTTTATCCGCGGCCGCGCCACCCCCTAACCCTGCTCCTGCGCTGCCGCGACGCCCAATCGGCGGCACGGCTTGGCCGGGATCTGATCCGAGCGCGCCTCGCCCCGCTGGCGGCCGACGCCCTGAATGCGGCGGCGCAACGCCGCGTCGGCCTGGCCGGCGATGGCTGGGTGCTCGCCGTCATGCTTGCCGGCGCGCGCGCGGGGCGCGAGCGCTACGAGCGGGAGCTCATGGCGCTCGCCGCTGAGCACGGTGCAAACGCGGTCGGGCGACTGGAAGACACCTCGGCCGAGGCTTTCTGGGGCGGCGTGCGCGACCTCGGGCATCGCGAGCCGCCGAGCGGCACGATCGTGCGCTGCCTCGTACCGCCCACGGTCGCCGGGCTAGTGGCGGCCGCGGCCGGAGCGCTGGGCGCGGTAGTGATGCGCCCGACAATCGGGATCGTTGAGGTCCACGTGGAGGTGGCCGCGCCGGCCGACCTGGCAAGCGCGATCGGGGGGCTGCGCCGGGAGGCGCTCGCCCAGGAGGGGTACGCGGTGGTACAGCGCTGCCCGGCCGAGACGAAGGCGCTGATCGACGTCTGGGGCGTGCCGGAGCGCGACCTACCCGTGATGCGGCGCCTCCGCCACCAGTTCGATCCGGCCCGGACCATCAACCCTGGCCGCTATGTAGGTCGCCTGTAGCCGTGACCGAGCCCGTCCCTCTCCCGGAACCGAGGCCGCCGCTCTGGCGGCAGGGTCCGCATCCCGTCGCGCGCCCCGTCAGCCGGCGCGAGGCGCTGCGTGCTGCCAGCAGCCTGGGTCTGGCGGCGGTGCTTGCGCTCGGCCTCGAACACTCGGGCCTCGTGCGCGGTGCCCTGCGGGCGCGGGCCGCGCCGTTGCGCGCGCCCGACGAGCAGTTGATCGCGGGGCGGGACGCCGCGCTCGAGGTGTTGCGTCGCGTGCTGACGCAGGTCGACGGCTACGCGGTGCACTGGGCGGGTGAGCGGTACAAGAACCCCTGGATCCGCGACAGCTTCGCCTGGGGGAGCGTGCCGATCTACGGCTACCCGGAGCTCGACCCCTACGTCGGCTCCGAGCTCGGCTACTGGCTGGCGCATCAGCACCCGAGCGGCCAATGGGTGACCGATCCGCAATCCGGCTACTGGGATGAGACCGCCATCCTCATCGCGGCGATGCTGGACGCCTACCGCGTGACCGGCGATCGGGCGCTGCTCACCAACAACCTCCGCCGGCTCGAAAACGGCTGGCTCTGGCTCTATGCCCAGCGCCAGGAGGGGAGCGCCACTCCCCACCTCGTCTACGCGGAGCTGGATCGGCGCAGCGGCCGCCCGCCGGTCGCCTCCGACTGGGCCGACCAGATCGCCCGCGGCAACTGGGCGACCGGCGTCAACATGCTCTGGTACCACGCGACGCGCTCGCTGGCCGTGATCGAGCGGCTGGCCGGCCGGCACGAGCAGGGGCAGTTCCTGGACGACTTCGCCCTCGGGATCAAGCGCGAGATCAACACCTTGCTCTGGCGCGTCTCGCCGGTGATGAGCGTGCGCGCCGCGCCGACGCCGGCGTTCGGCCACTACACCGGCTGGACCCCCGGCCCGGACTACTTCGAGGTCGACACCAACTTGCTCGCGATCATCTACGGAGTCGCCGAGCCCGCCCAGGCCGGCTCGATCGTCGGCTTCATCGACGCCAACTGGGGCTACCTGATGGGCAGCGAGTACGGGCCGCCCGCCGCCAAGGTAGTCTACGGCGACTACGCGCCAGACGATTGGGCCGCCATCCGCTTCAGCACGGCGCCCGGCGCCTACCACATGGCCTACTGGGTGAACGTGGGCGCGCTGGCCGCGCTGGCCTACCGCGAGGCCGGCCAGCCCGAGCGCGTCCGCTCGCTCCTGCTCGGGCTGGCCAACAGTCTGATCGAGGCGCGCGGCACGACCGGCGTGCGCGAGTGGTACGCCCAGGACGGCACGGCCCACGGCTCCGAGCAGTACGGCTGGGCGGCGCGCTGCTACCTCGTCGCGCTCTACCGCGCCTACCTCGGCGTGGACGCTGACTGGACCGATCCGCTGGCGCGCAACCTCCAGGTCAATCCGAGCTTCGGCGGCGTGTCCGGGGAAATCATCCACCTGGGCAAGCGCATCCTGATCGAGGTGCACGGGCCATCGATCGGGCGCTACCGCTACGCCCAGCTCGGCGATACCCGCCTCGAACGCACGGTCATCCCCGAGAGCCTGCTTCGCGACGGCGTCACGCTCCACCTCTACGTCGAGTGAGCGGGCAACGCTGCACTGCCGGCGCCGCCCGCTGCCCGCGGTGGGCTCCCCCCGGCCGAGCAGTCGGCGGCACGTCCCCGGGTCGAGGCGAGCGGCGCGCCGTTGAGCGGCGGCGCGCC
>JBHOQZ010000912.1:0-4525 GCA_042408635.1 Chloroflexota bacterium | reverse complement strand
GGCACCGGCGGCGCGCCGGACTCGGCGTGCCAGGTGCGGCCGATCGGGGCGCGGGCGTGGCGCACCTGCGGCGTCACATCCGGCCGGTCGTACGCCCACTCGGCGGTATCCCGCCCCGCCAGCAGCTCGACCTCGACGGTTCTGCCGGCCGCGTCCGCGAGCTGTAGGCGGGCGACCGGCGTGCCGTCGGGCAGCGCCGTGGCGTGGCTGAGGAACGAGTCGACCTCAATCGCTGCCACCGGCACGGGCGAATCGAGCCGGACGGCGCGGCCAGCCAGGTTCGGCGCGAACGGATCGTTCAGGTTGGCGCGTTCGGTCGCCTCGTCGTCGGGGAGCTGCTGGGGCACGATCACCCAGCGCCCGGCGAGCGCGTCGAAGAGCGCGGGGTGCTCGGCCAGCCGGTCGTTGAACGCCGCCCAGCGGCGCAGCGGCAGCGGGAGGTCCGCGTTCCAGGTCGCCAGCGCGTCTTTGAGCCCGAGGTTGGGGAAGAGCGACTGGAGCTGCACCTCGGTCGCCGGCAGGATCTGCTCGACGACGTAGGCGCGGCCCGCCGGGTCCGCCAGCGGTAGCGCCGCGGCCAGGCGGGGCGGCGTCGTGAGCGCGCTGGTCGGCAGGGTGCGGTTGTAGGTCAGGCCGAAGACCGCGGCGAAGGCCCAGAGGTCGGCCACCAGCAGGCCGACGGCCAACCCCGCCCAGGCCGACCGTGACAGGGCGCCGCGCTGACCGGCCGCGAGCAGCAACGCCGCAGCGGTGGCGAGCGCCGCCGGCAGCCAGCTCCAGAGGCCGATCAGGCGATCCATCGAGTCGGCGCAGAGGGCCAGCAGGAGCGCCAGGGCGAGCAGCAGCGCCACGCCCACGGCGAGCGGCCACCGAACCCGCGCCCGGGAGGGCGCCAGCTCTGCCAGCAACTGCTGCACGCCGATCGCCGCCAGCCACGCGACGCCGAAGTCGAACAGGAGCAGGTAACGGGCGGGCGCCCGGAAGAGGTTCAGCACCGGCACGTGGATGAGCCAGCCATAGAGCGGGTTGTAGCCGCCCCAGGCGAGCACCACCCCGAACAACGCGATGGCGGCACCGAACCAGGTCAGCCTGCTCAGCGACAGCCTTGATCCCAACCGCGCCCTGCCGCCGGGTGGGACGCTCGCTGGCGGGAGGGCGGGGGGGCGCCGGATCGCCCAGAGCGCCCGGGCCGCGAGCGCCAGCGTGAGCAAGCCGGGGTAGCCGGCCGTCTCGGCGCCGAAGGAGGGCGTGCGCGAAGCGAACGGATCGCCCTGCGGAAACGGGTAGACGAGCTGGACGGTGAGCGGCGGCGGCAGCGAGAACGAGGTGAAGTAGCCCGGATCGAGCCCGCCCGCGCGCCCCGACTGCCGGGTCAGCTCCAGCGTCGGCACGAGCTGGGCCGCCGCCAGGCCCGCGCCGAGCACCACCGCTCCCATCAGAGGCAGCAACCGCGCAACTATCAGCCCGAGTGCCCATGGGGCTCGGGGTCTGCGCTGCGTCAGGGAAGGCGGAACCGACTCACCCGGCCCGCCCGTGGGTTGCCCCCCTGGCTGAGCGTGCACCGCCCCCGCGGGGCCGAAACGCCCCTCATCAACCCGCTGCAGCGGGCCTGGCAATCTAGGCGCGCGGCTGGAGCCGCGCGCGGCGCCGTTCCCGGCGGCATGGGCTGGCGCAGCTGGCCGGGCCGGCACCGGCAGCGCGCTCCAGAGCCCGTAGGCGCCCACGATCGCGAGACCGCTCACTGTCACCTGGGGGTGGCCGAGGAGGAGCTGGAGCGCCAGGACCGCCGCCAGGCCGGCGAGTGCGAGGAGGCGCCCGGCGCGGTCTGGGCCGTGGAGAAGGCGATGCGCGCAAGCCACCGCCCAAGGGATGAGCGCCGCCACGCCGTCGATGTTGAGGTGGCCAAGGTGGGCGACGAAGAAGCCGCTGTAGGCGTAGGCGATCGCGCCGATCAGTGCGGCGGGGCGGCCGAGGCCGATGGTGCGTAGGCACCAGGCCATCCCCAGCCCGGCGACCACGAGGTGACCCAGCGCCTCCAGGTTGACCGCCGCCGTCGGTGGCACGGCCAGCGCCAGGAGCAGGTTCGGCGGGTAGAGCGCCCCGATTTGCCCCTCGGCGAAGAGTGGGTAGCCGCCCATCAGGTAGGGCGTCCAGAGCGGCAGCTCCCCGCGCCGCAGCGCCTCGGCCAGCGCGACCTTGAGCGGCAGGTGCAGGCGCATGAGATCCCCGTAGTAGAGCGTGCCCGCGAACGTGGCGACCGGCCAGAAAAAGAGCGCCGGCAAGAGCACTAGCACGGCCACCACGAGCCCCGCCCCCAGCGTCGGCTGATGCGGTCGCGTCGAATCACCGGACGGCAGGGTAGAAGAGCCGGACGGTGGCGAAGGGACGTCGGGCAACGGCGACGGCACGGTCTCTCGCAGCATCAGGGCGGCCGGCCGCTCGGTGTGCGGCCTGATGCCGCCCATCGTTCCGGGCCGACCGGATAGCCACGGGCGTGATGCTCGGCCGGTGGGGTGCGGGGCGCCCACGGTAACCGATGGCGACGGCGCCGGGCGGTGGGCGCGATGGCTGGCGACGGCACGGGCGCCGGTCGGTCAGCGGCGCGGCGCGGCGTCACGGGGCGGCACATTCAAGAGCGCCCAGAGCTCGTGCTTGAGCTGCGCCAGACCCGGCTCGGGCCGGAGCACGCCCGCCCGCGCCCACTGCCGGCGCCGACGCAGCCAGGGGCCGACTTGCAAGGCCAGCACGAGGATGCCGAGGTTGCCGAGCACATCCGCCAGGTTGAAGATCGGCAGCGCGCCGACGTGGATGAAGTCGACGACGTAGCCCTGACGCGCTCGGTCGAGCACAGTGCACAGCAGCGGGGTGAGGCAGCACATGACAACGAGCTGCGCCTGCCACGACGGCCGGCTCAGGCGCGCCATCAGCCAGTAACCAACCGCGATCGCCCCCGCCATCGCCATGCCGACCGCGATCAGCAGCGGCAGCAGGAACGGCCAGTCCCGGCCGATCCCCGCGACCGCACCGTGGTTGGCGCGGTAGGTCACGTGCAGGAAGCCGTCGACGACCGTCACGGTCGCCGAGAACGGCAGCGCGTGCTGGACCCACATTTTCGAGAGCTGATCGAGGAGCACGAGCGCCAGCGTCCCGATCGGGACGAGCCAGGGGGAGTGCAAGCGCATGCGGGCAGGCCTCTCGCCGGGGCGTTGTCACCGCGCTGCCACGGGCTGGGAAGCCCGACGGCGCGGCAGGCGGATTATAGAGAAGCCGTGACCGCACGTCTACCCCCTGAACGCCGTCGGGGTTGCAGATGCGTGGCGAAATGTTCGGCAAACTACGCTTCCGTACCGCTCGCGCCCGGGCCGCCCGCCTCGATCTTCGGCTCGGCCGGCCGGGACGGCGCCTGTGCGCTGTTCGCCTCCAGAGGCGCGCGCCGGTCGAAGGTGCCGCTCTTGCCGCCGCTCTTGTAGACGAGGCGCACCGCCTCGATCGCCATCTCCCGATCCACCGCCTTGCACATGTCGTAGATCGTGAGCGCGGCCGTTGCCACCGCCGTCAGCGCCTCCATCTCGGCGCCGGTCTTGCCCACCGTGCGCACCGCCGCCTCGATCTCGACCGCCGAGTGCTCGCGGTCGAGCGTGAAGTGCAGCTCGACCCCGGCCAGCAGCAGCGGGTGGCACATCGGGATGAGGTCGGGCGTGCGCTTGGCGCCCATGATGCCCGCCACCTGGGCCACGCCCAGCACATCGCCCTTGCCGATCCGGCCAGCCTCGATCAGCGCCAAGGTCGCGGGCCCCATCAGCACCCGGCCGCGCGCCACCGCCTCGCGCGCCGTGTCCGGCTTCGCCCCCACGTCGACCATGCGCGCCCGCCCAGCCGTGTCGAAGTGGGTCAACCCCGAGCCAGGGCCCGCCGACCGGTCGGATTGCGGGGCAGCGTCAACTCCGGGCCGCCCGGGGACGTCGGCATTGCGGCGCGCGTTCGCCTCACTCATCGTCGTCGTCCATCACCGGCCGTCGCCGGTCGAACGCCGGTTCGGCCAGGTGCCGAACCGGCAGACGCCAGAGCCGCGCGCGCTCCCCCGGGGCGATGCCCGCGCTCGCGCGCGCCAGGTCGAGCGCCTCGGCCGCCGTCTCCACCCCCTCGACCGGCAGCACGAGCCCTTGCCGTTCCCCGGCCTCGACTAGGAGCGCGTCGCGCACCGGATCGAGGACGCCGAGCCCGTCGAGCGGCTCGGGCGGGCCGAGTAGGTCGACCGCGTAGCTCAGGAGCGGCAGCTCGGCCACCTCAACCGGCTCGAAGCGGGGGTCGGCCGAGGCGGCAACCAGCGCCTGCTCGGCGATCACCTCGGCCAGCTCGCCGGCCGCGACGCGCAGCGCGCCCGCGGCCCCGCGCAGCTCGCCCATCAGCTTAAGCGCGACGAAGACGCCGCCCTCGAACCGTCCGAGCCGCGGCAGCTCGGAGCCCACGCGTCGGCCGTCGCGCACCCACGCCTCGACGGCGGCGCGCGCCACCGCCGGCGCGG
>JBHOQZ010000909.1:0-2950 GCA_042408635.1 Chloroflexota bacterium | reverse complement strand
GGCAGCCCGGGCCGGCTCCCGTGGATGCCGGCGGCCAGGTCCCAGCCGTTCATGCCGTTGCCCAGGCCCAGGTCCGAGATCACCAGGTCGAAGGCGCCGGCCGCGAGCTGGTCGAGAGCCTCGCCCGCCGAGGTGGCGGTGGTGGCCTCGTGGCCGTCGGCCTGCAGCATCATCGCCACCATGGTCGCAAGCATCGGCTCGTCGTCCACGACGAGCACGCGCAGCGTCCGGCCGGGCGTGGCCGGGCTGGCGCTGGCCGAGGCCGCCGAACCGGGCGCGGCCGCGGGCAGGCTGATGTGGAAGGCGGTGCCGCGCCCGGGCGCTGACTCGAGGCGGATCTCACCCCGGTGGCGCTCGACCACCGCGAAGACCATCGACAAGCCAAGCCCGGTGCCGCGCTCGCCCTTCGTGGTGAAGAACGGCTCGAACGCCCGAACCTTCACTTCGTCGGTCATGCCGATGCCGGTGTCCGCTACCGTCACCTCGACGCGGTCGCCCCGCCGCTCGGCGCCGAGCCGGATGCGCCCGCCCTGGGAGCGCGTCGACGGCGTTGAAGACGAGGTTGGTCAGCGCCTCGCGCAAGCTGCTCTGCCAGCCGACGATGGTGGTGTCGCCCGCCTCGACGACGTCCACGTCAATCGTGCGCCCGAACCGCTGCGCCTCGACGCGCCAGCGCGGCGCCGTCAGCTCGGCCACCTCGCGCAGGAGCGCGCCGACCGCGAACGCCTCGCCCGGACCCTCCCCCTGCGGCCGCGTGAAGGTCTGGAGGCGGCGCACCGTCTCGGCTCCGTCGAAGGCGGCCTGCACGATGATCCGCAGCGATTCGCGGGCGCTCTCGAGCGCGCGCCAGCCGCTAGAGTAGCCGCCCTCTCCGAGAGCGGCCGCGCCGACCCCGACGCCCGCCAGGGCGTTAAGCGCGATCTCGCCGTGCCCGGCGACGAGGCCGAGGTACTGGTTGAGGTCGTGGGCGGCGCCGCTCGCCATCTGGCCGAGCACCCGGAACTTCTCCGTCTGGGCGAGCACGAGCCGCTGCTGCTCCGCCTCGCGGCGGGCGGTGATGTCCTCCACCATCCCGAGCACGAACAGGATCTGACCGTCCTCGTCCCGGATGGCGGAGATGACGACGTGCGCCCAGATCCAGCGGCCGTCCTTGCGCCGGTAGCGCTTCTCGAGCTCGTAGAAATCGCGCTGCCCCTTGATCAGCTCGGCGTGGAGGCGATACTGCTCCTCGACGTCGTCGGGGTGGTTGTAGCCGCGGTGGCCGAGCTGGTTCAGCTCGTCGATGGTGTAGCCGAGCATCTGCTCGAAGGCGGGATTGAGCGCGAGCACGCGCAGGTCCGGCGCCGAGATGGACAGCCCGACCGGCGCGCGGTCGAAGACGGCGCGGAACCGGGCCTCGCTCTCCCGAAGCGCCTCGACCGCGCGCCGCCGCTCGGCCGCCTCGGCGTGCACCCTGGCGGAGAGGCGCGCGTTCTGGAGCGCAACCGCCGTCAGGTCGGCCAGGCGCTCGAGCAGGTGTTGCTCCTCGCCGGTGAAGGCTCCCGGCTCGTTGCGCGCCGCCATGAGTACGCCCAGCGGCTGACCGTGGACGTCGAGCACCGGCACCGCCAGGAAGCTGCGCGTGCCCAGCTCCTGGTCCAGCTCGGGGGAGGTCGAGCGGGGGGCGGCCCAGAGATCGTCCACCCGGTAGGCCCGCGCCTCGGCGTAGGCTCGGCCGACGATCCCCTCACCCGGCTTGAAGCGATAGGCACGCACGCGCTCGTCGCAGCGACCGGCGCAAACCGTGAAGCGGAGGATACCAGCCTCGTTGGGCAGCACGAGCCCGACCTGCTCGGCGCCGAGCAGGTCGACCGCCGCCTCGGCCACGGCGCGCGCGACCGCCTCGGGGTCGAGGTTGGAGGCGAGAAGCTGGCCAACGTCGACCAGGCGGTTGGCGACCGCGAGCGCGTGGGAGCGCTCCGCCGTCAGCCGGGCGTTGCGCAGCGCGATCGCGGCCAGGTCCAGCAGCGGCATCAAGCGCGCCTCTTGCTGGCCCAGGTGGTTGGCGTCCACGCCCGCGAGCAGCAGCACGCCCTCGAGCACGCCGCCGAACCGCAGCGGATAGCCGCCGTGCGGCGACCCCTGCCGCTCGGCGGCCGCACTGAACCCGGCCTCGGCCATCACGCCGGCCTGCGGCTCAAGACCGTAGCTGGCCACGGGCTCGAGTCGGGCGCGCGCGCACCGCAGCAGAGCTGCCCCCGGCGCGCCCAGCAATGAGCGCACCGCCTCGATCACCGCCGCCAAACCCTCCGACCCCTCGGCCGCCGCCACGGCGCGTGCCGTCCGCGCCAGCACCTCGAGCTCGGGCGGCACCCCCGGCATCGCGGCCGGCTGGCTTAGCCCGTCGGTCGGCAAAGCTGCAGGTGCGCCCGGGTCCGGGTCATGCGGCTCGACCTGGCTTGGCTTACCCATCGCTCACCACCGTCGGCCCGTTGGCTCCGATCCGGACGGGGTGCCGCTTGGGGTCATGGGCGCTGCCGCGCGTCTTACGGACTGCGAGGGTGCGATCGAAGCCGTCTGGCGAAGTGGTCATTGGGCACCCGCCCCTCTCTCGCCATCGCGGTAGGGAGTATTCCAAAAATGTGCCGCCGATAGGTAATTCATTCTACAGACCTGTGACAGGCGCGTCAACATGGTGCCGCATTGTGAAACGGAGCCGCCGGCGTTGCCGCGTGCACCGGCCGGCCGGGTACCCGGCGGGTGCGGCGCGCGACCCGGTGCACGCGGAAGCCACGCCGCGAAAACGTGTGATGTCGTGTGACAGGATGGAGGGTCCGTTGAAATCTACGCGGCTCCGCCGGCGCGCTCGTCGGTATCGCCCGCCGATTCGCCCAGCAGCAGGCCGAACGCCCGGTCGAGGTCGGGCCGCAGCGCCCGCGCGCCGCGCAGATACTGGGGGTGGACGGCGCGG
>JBHOQZ010000907.1:0-4521 GCA_042408635.1 Chloroflexota bacterium | reverse complement strand
GGCGCGCGAGCAGGCGCGGCGCCTCGCCGAGCGCGAGGCGGAGCTCGCCCGCATCAAGGGCTCGACGGTGTGGCGGCTGTTCGGCGGCAGACGGTAGGCTCCCTAACCCCCACGCCTAGGGTAAGGGGACCGACCGTCTCCGGGAGGTACGATGATGGTGCAGCGACTGGACCTGGCGGGGCGAGTGGCCGAGCTGGACGCGAACCCGCCGGGCGGCGATGCGGAGGCGCGGATCGCCGAGTTGCGGGCGCTCCTGCTCGACGCCCACGACCAGCTTCTGCGCCGCGATGGGGAGATCGAGCGGCTGCGGGTGCGCGAGAGCGACCTGCAGAAGGAGGTGGCGCGCTGGATCCACATCGTCGAGGCGCGCGACGAGGGGATCCGCTTCCTGCGCGGTGAGGTGGACAACTTCCAGCGCATCATCGCGGCGCGCGACGAGGCGATCGAGTACCTGCGGCTCCAGCAGCAGGAGCGCGACCGGACGATCGAGGCGCTGCGCGAGGAGGTGGCGCACCTGCGCGATCTCCTCGCCCGCGCCCGGAGCGGGGGCTGACCTTGACACAGCCGCGCTGCTCGATCATCGTGCCGATCTTCCGCCGGCCGTCGCTGACGCGCCAGTGCCTCAACACGCTCTTCCGCCGCGCTCCGCGCGCCGTCGCGATCGAGGTAATCGCGGTCGACGACGCCTCGGGCGACATCACGCCGCGCCTGCTGGCCGACTTCGGGGAGCGCGTGCGCGTCGTGCGCCACGACGTCAACCAGGGCTTCGCCGCCGCCTGCAACAGCGGCGCCGCCGCGGCCACCGGCGACTACCTGGTCTTCCTCCACCAGGACACCGTGCCGACCGCCGGCTGGCTCGAGGCGTTGGTCGCCTGCGCCGAGCGCGAGCCCGACGCGGTCGCCGTCGGCGCCAGGCTCCTCTACCCGGACGAGACGGTCCAGCACGCCGGGCTCGTCATCGGGCACGATGGCCTCCCGCACCCGCTCTACGCCGGCTTCCCCGAGGATCACCCGGCCGTGAACCGGACGCGCCGCCTGCTGGCCGTCAGCGGTGCCTGCCTGCTCGTGCCGCGCGCCGACTTCGAGGCGGTGGGTGGCTTCGACGCCGAGCTGGGCAACCACCTGGCCGACGTCGACCTCTGCCTGCGCCTGGGTGAGCGCGGCGGCGTCTACTACTGCCCCGAGAGCGTGCTCGTCCACCTGGCCGCCTCCGCCGCTGAGGCGGTGCGGCCGATCGGTGCCGACGACCTCTCGCGTCCGCACCCGCCAGCGAGTACCCAGCCCCCACCGTACCCGCCGAGCGGTGGTCCAACTCACTCCGCCGAGCGCCCCTCCGCAGGCCCGCAGCGCGGTCGGGCGGGTGAAGGCTCCGGTGGGGCCGGGGATCCCAGTGCGACGCCGAGGACACCCACCGCCGACGGCGCGCCCGGTGAGGCGCGGTGCGCTCCGCTCCCGGCCCCGGCGCCGGAGGAACCGGCGCCCACCGAGGGGAGGTGGGCCGCCAGTCTCGCCCGCTTCCGCGCGCGCTGGGCCGACCGCCTCCAGCCCGACGACCTGGTGCGCTATGCCGAGGACGGCCTGCTCGCGGTCGACTACGGCGACGGCTACCCGCTCCACCTGCGCGTGGCGCCCGAGCTGGCGCTGATCGCGAACGGTGAGGGCCGCGCCCGGCGGCTTGAAAGCCTCCTCTCGGCGCGCTCGCGCCAGGTCTTCACGCTGCTCAAGGAGAACATCCACCTCAGCTACCTGCACCTCAAGCTCCCCGACCTACCCGCCTCGACCACCGCCGAGGTGACGGACGCCGACGGTGCGGCCGCGTCCGGCAGCGGGGCGGCCGGGCGGGCGGCGGCTCCCCCACCTTCGGCGGGTACCCGCGGGCCGGGCGGCGCCAGCCCGATGCTGCTCCTGCTCCACGAGCGGTTGCGCTCGTTCCTCGCCTCGGGGCGGCGGCTCGCGCTGCCGGCGGCCGATCAGCCGCTCGTCTCGATCGTCATCCCCGTGCACGACCAGGCGCACTACCTGCTCATGTGCCTGGAGAGCCTGCGCGACAACCCCCAGACGACGCCGTTCGAGGTGATCGTGGTCGACGACGCCTCGGGCGACGAGATGCAGGCGTTCCTCGACCGGCTCGACGGGGTGGTGATCCACCGCAACGAGGCAAACCAGGGGTTCGTCGGCGCCTGCAACACCGGCGCCGCGCGCGCCCGCGGCGACTGGGTGCTCTTCCTCAACAGCGATACGCTCCTGACGCCCGGTTGGCTCGACGCGCTCGTGCGCGCGGCCGAGCCGGCACCCTCCAGCGCAGCGGAAGGCGCGGCCGTCGACGCGAGGCCGGTCGGCGCGGTGGGCGCGAAACTGGTCCACCCCGACGGGCGGCTGCAGGAGGCGGGGAGCATCATCTGGCAGAGCGGCGAGACTTCCGGCTATGGCCGCGGGGAGGACCCCGCCGCGCCGCAATACAACTACGTGCGCGAGGTGGACTACATCTCCGGCGCGGCGCTGATGGTCCGGCGCGACCTCTTCCGGCAGCTCGGCGCCTTCGACGAGCGCTACGCCCCCGCCTACTACGAGGACGCCGACCTCTGCCTGGCGATCCGCGAGGCGGGCTATCGCGTGCTCTACCAGCCCGAATCGCTCGTCTACCACGTCGAGTTCGGCAGCAGCGGCTCGGCGCGCGCGATCGCGCTTCAGCTTCGCAATCGCAGCGCCTTCGTCGCCAAGTGGCGCGCCGTGCTCGAGCGGCAGTGGCCGCTGTTGCCCGGCAACGGGCTGCTGGCGCGCGACAGCCGGCGCGGGCGCCGCCTCCTTGTCATCGACGACCGCATCCCCGACCCCACGCTCGGGCTTGGCTTTCCGCGCACCTGGGCGCTGCTCAAGGGGCTGGTCGACCTGGGCTACGTGGTCACCTACCTGCCCGTGCGCGACCCGCGCCCGGTCCAGCCGACGACGCGCGAGCTCCAGCAGCTCGGGATCGAGGTGCTCTCTGGGGTGGTCGAGGCGATGCCGGTGCTCGAGGAGCGGGCGCAGCTCTACGACGCGATTATCGTCAGCCGGCCGCACAACGCCGACTACCTCCACGCGATCCGCCGCTACAACCCGGAGGCGGTGGTGATCTACGACGCCGAGGCGATCTTCGCCCTGCGCGACGTCCTCCAGGCGGAGATCGAGACCACCGACCCGCTCCTCCCGCCCCAGTTCTCCAGCGCCGCGGTTCTCCTCGCGGTGGACGGCGAGCCCGCCGCCGCCTCACCCGCGCCCCCCTCGTTGGCCGCCCGGGCGCCCGCACGGCCGCCGGCAAGCCCTACCGACGCCGGAACTCCCAGCCTCCCCCACCCTTGGGAGGCCGGGGGGGCGTCCGCCGGGGTACCGGGGGGGCGTTTGCCGGGGGGGGCCACCCGCCGTCGCCCGCTCACGCCGCAGGAGGCCGAGGCGCGCATCCGCGCCGAGATCGCGCTGGTCGAGGCCGCCGACCTGGTGATCACCGTCTCGGAGCGAGAGCGGCGCGTGGTGAACGAGTTCCGGCCCGAGGTACCGGTGCTCGTCTGGGGCCACTCGGTCGCCACGCGCGAGCCCACCCCCGGCTTCGACGCGCGGCGGGACATCCTCTTCGTCGGCAACCTGGGCTCCCCGCCCAACATGGACGCGGTGCTCTACCTGGTGCAGCGGGTCTTCCCGCTCGTGCGCGAGCGGCTCGACTGCCGGCTGCTGCTGGTCGGCCGCACGCCGCCGGTCGAGTTGCGCCAGGCGGTGGCGGGCCAGCCCGGGGTCGAGTTGCTGACCGACGTGCGCGACCTCGCCCCGGTCTACGACGCCAGCCGCGTCTTCGTCGCGCCGACGCGCTTCGCCGCCGGCATCCCGCTCAAGGTGGTCGAGGCGATGGCGAACGGCGTGCCCTGCGTCGTCTCGCCGCTGCTGGCCGACCAGCTCGGCCTAAGCCCTGATCCGCCCGCCGCTGATCCCCCCGCTCATCCACCCGCTGTTTCTCGGGCGACAGCCCGAGTGGCAACAGCCCGAGCGGCAACCGCCCAGCTGGCCGCGCTCATCGGCGCCGACCCGGCCGCCTTCGCCGAGCGAATCGTCCGCCTGCACGAGGACCGCACCCTCTGGGAGCAGGTCCAGGCCGCCGCCTACGCCCTCGTCCGCCGCGACTTCGACGCCGCGGTCGCGCGGCAGCGCCTCCAGCGGTATCTCGCCGACGCCTTCGCCCACAAGGAAATCCCGGCCCCCACCACCGCTTCGCCACCGGCCGCGTGCCCGCCGCCGGCCTCCAGCACCTGAGGCCGCACCGCACTCCTCGTCATCCCCAGGATTGGGGAGCTGGGTGCCGGCGTCGTCACGCGCGTGCAGGACGTGCTCGCATAGCCCTCGTCACCCCCAGGATTGGGGGGCCGGGGGGCCGTCCTCAGCTCGCGCGGCCGGTGTGGGGCGTCCAGGTGAGGCCCCACTTCGACTCGTAGTAGCGCTGGTTGCGGTCCCAGATCGCCTGGTACTGCTCCGGGCTGAGCTGCTTGAAGCTCGACT
>JBHOQZ010000906.1:0-3879 GCA_042408635.1 Chloroflexota bacterium | reverse complement strand
CCGACAATCACCCCCGCACTCTTTCCGCATCTTCCATTACCCCCGGGCGGCCGGGCGGACGAGGCGGGATCGCGGCCCGCAGGCGGGTACCCGCTCGCCGGCCCGCGGTTCCAGGCGCAGCCGCCCCAGGCGCTCGCCGGGCTGCCGCACCCGTAGCTACGCGGGCGGTCACGCTAGACGTCGCGGCCGCCGTCGACCTCGAGCGCGACGCCGGTGATCATGTCGGCCTCGTCGGAGGCGAGGAAGAGCGCCGCGGCCGCGACGTCCTCGGGCGTGTTGAGGCGGCCCCAGGGGATCGTGCTGATGAACCGCTCGCGCGCGACTGCCGGATCCATGCCGCGCATGAACTCGTTCGCCAGCATCGGCGTGTCGGTGGCGACCGGCGACAGGCAGTTGACGCGGATGCGCGCGGGCGCCAGCTCCAGGGCAAGCGACTTGGTGAGCGTAATCAGCGCGCCCTTGGTCGCATTGTAGACCGTCAGGCCCGGGCGCGGGCGGTGCCCGGCCGTCGAGGCGGTGATCAGGATGACGCCGCCGCCGGTCCGCAGCGCCGGCACCGCCGCCTGCACGCCCAGGATCACGCCCTTGACATTGATCGTCAGGAGGCGGTCGATCAGCCGCTCATCGGTCTCCTCGATCGGCGTGAACGGCATGCCGATGCCGGCGTTGGCGAAGAAGATGTCGAGCTTGCCGAACCGCTGCACCGCGGCCTCGACCAGCGCGGCGTTGTCGGCGCGCCTGGTCACATCGCCCACCACGGCCACGGCCCGGCCGCCCGCCGCCTCGATCGCCGCCACCGTCTCGTTCGCCGCCTCGGCATCGATGTCCGCCACCACCACGGCCGCGCCCTCGCGGGCGAACCGCAGCGCCGTGCCCCGGCCGATGCCCGAGCCCGCGCCGGTGATCGCCGCCACCTTGCCCTGCAACCGCATCTGCCTCACCTCCTCAGCCGCGCGGGCCCACTCGGCCGCGCAGCCGCAGCATAGCAGGTCCGCCCCGGCGGGCGACCGGGCACGCGGGCGGTAATGGCCCCCGCGGGCATGGGACAATGGAGGTCGGGTAGGTGGCGCCCGGCGCCACCTAGGCGGCCAGTGGCGTAACGGCGCACCCCGGCATGGGACGATCCAGATCGGGGCACGCGGCGCGTGCCGGGGCCGGCCGGGAGACGGCCGGCCGGGGAGATGGCAGAGATGACGAACGACAGGCAGGGGAACCGCGAGATCGCGACGCTGGGCGGCGGCTGCTTCTGGTGCCTGGAGCCGGTGTTCGGCGCGCTGGAGGGCGTCGAGCGCGTCGTCTCCGGCTACGCCGGGGGCCACGTCCCGAATCCGAGCTACGAGCAGGTGTGCAGCGGGCGGACCGGGCACGCCGAGGTCGTGCAGGTGGTGTTCGACCCAAGCGCGATCGCCTACCGCGAGCTGCTCGAGGTGTTCTTCGCCACCCACGACCCGACCACGCCGAACCGCCAGGGCAACGACGTCGGGCCGCAGTACCGCTCGATCGTGCTCTACCACTCGCCCGAGCAGAAGGCAACGGCGGAGGCGATGATCGCCAAGCTGAACGCGGCGCGGGTCTTCGACGCGCCGATCGTGACCGAGGTCGTGCCGTTCGAGGCGTTCTACCCGGCCGAGGCGTACCACCAGGACTACTACGCGCGCAACCCGGACGCGGGCTACTGCCGCGTGGTGATCTCGCCGAAGCTGGCGAAGTTCCGCCAGCGCTACGCCGACCGCCTCAAGGGCGCGGGCACGGCTGGCGAGCGAGCGCGAGCGACCTGAGCCAGGCGCCCGCCTCGACCGACCACGGCGCCACGGGTTGCTACCAGCTCAGCAACCGGCGGTAGCCCGCACCATCGCTAGAGCTTGATACGGCCGATCGCTGCCGCGTAGGTGGGGTTGTCGCGCCGGAAGGTGTCGGGGTTGATCCCCTTGAGCATCGCCAGCTGGTAGGCGAGGATCTGCATCGGCACGACCGCCACGAGGGGTGACAGCAGCTCGGGCATGGCGGGCAGCGGGAAGACGGTTGCGTTCGGCGTCGACGGGACCGGATCGCCCACCAGCCAGAGGCGTGCGCCCATCCCGTCGAGGACGTTGGCGCAGTCCGCGATGCGGGCGCTCGCCGCGCCGGGCACGGTCACGATCGCCGCGATGTCGCCCGCATTGACGGCCACCATCGGCCCGTGGATGAACTGCTCCATGGCGAGGCCGTCGATCCAGCCGTAGGCGGCTTCGCGGACCTTGATCACCGCCTCGGTCGCCGTTATCTCGTTCGGCCCGGCGCCGACGGCGTAGACGCGCACCGCCACCGCGGCGCGCGCGATCGGCAGCACGTCGTCCTCCCGCGCCAGGGCGTCCGCCACCGCATCGGGCAGCCGGCCGAGCGCCTCGCGGAACCCGGCGACGCCCGCCGCACCGCGCCCCTCGCCCAGCGCGGTGGCGATCTGCGCGAGCACGGTCATGGCGGCTGTGTGGGAGGCGGTGAAGGCGGCCGACCGCTCGCGCTCGACCGTGCGCAGTACGAGGTCGGAGTCGGGGTGCTCGGCGGTGAGGCTGCCGACCGAGAGCACGGGCACCCCGGCCGCCTTCGCCCGGGCCATCGACTGCGACGAGTACTGCTTGACGCCCGAATGGGCCATCACGACCACCGCATCGCCCGACCGCAGCGGGTAGGACTCGGGGTAGGTTGCGAAGTCGAACGAGGAGACGGCGCGGGCATCCAGGCCGGCCGCGCGCAGCAGCCAGGCGCCCATGACGGCGGCGTGGTAGCTGGTGCCGATGCCGACCACGAAGATGCGGGCGGCGTCGGCCAGCCGCCGGGCCGCCTCGCCCGCCGGCTCCCAGCCCGTGTCGAGGAGCCGCCGCAGATCCTGCGGCTGCCGATGCATCGTCTGGTACATCGCCGAGTCGGTGGTCGGTACGCTCATCGAAGACACCCCTTTCTCCGGCGCTGGCACTCGCGCCGCGGTCTGACCGATGCTGCCGCAAAAAGCGGCCCCACGAAAAGGGCCACTTTCGCGCTGCCTACAGAACCATTCTGCGCACGTCCACCCGGTTCGGGGCTTGACGCAGGGTCACCGCCTCAGTGTGAGGCCGGGACGAGCGGCTCGACCTCGGCCAGGGCGTCGAGCGGCTCGCGACGCAGCACGCTCCGGTCGAGATCGGCGAGTGTCGGGCGACCGAGGAGCGCCAGGGCACGCGCGACCTCGGTCTGGAGGATCGTGATCGCGCGCTCGGCCCCGGCCCCGTCGGCGGCGGCCAGGCCGTAGAGGTAGGGGCGCCCGAGCATGCAGGCGCGGGCGCCGAGCGCGAGCGCCTTGACGACGTCCGTGCCCCGCCGCACGCCGCCGTCGAGGATCACCTCGACGCGGTCGCCCGCGCCGGCGGCGATCTCGGGCAGGGCGTCGACCGCGGCCATGGCGCCGTCGAGCTGGCGTCCGCCGTGGTTCGAGACGATGACGGCGTCGACCCCGCGCTCGGCGGCGCGGCGGGCGTCCTCGACCGTCATGACGCCCTTGAGCGCGAGGCGGCCGGGCCAGAGGCCGCGCAGCCAGTCGAGGTCGTCCCAGTCGACGGAGGGGTCAAACTGGCTGTTGACCACCTGGGCGATCGAGAAGGCGCCCCCGCCGGGCCGGCCCAGTGCCCCGCGGAAGTTCGCGTAGTCGATGCGCGGGTGGCGCGCCATGCGCAGCAGCCAGGGCAGCTTCCGCAGCGAATCGAGCGCGTTCGTGACCGTGATGCGCGGCGGCACGGTCGCCCCGTTGCGCAGGTCGCGCTCACGCTGGCCGATCACCGGCGTGTCGACGGTGAGCACCAGCGTGCGGTAGCCGGCGGCGGCCGCGCGCTCCACGATCGAGCGCGTCAGACCCCGGTCGCGCCAGAC
>JBHOQZ010000306.1:0-7263 GCA_042408635.1 Chloroflexota bacterium | reverse complement strand
GATCGCCAAACCCCGGCGCCTTGACCGCCAGCACGTTGAGCGTGCCGCGCAGTCGGTTGACCACCAGCGTCGCCAGCGCCTCCCCGTCGACGTCCTCGGCAATGATCACCAGCTCCTTGCGCCCGCTCTGCAGCAGCTTCTCCAGCACCGGCAGGATGTCCTGGATCGCCGAGATCTTCTTATCGGTGATCAGCAGGTACGGCTCGTCCAGCACCGCCTCCATACGGTCGGCATTGGTGATGAAGTAGGGCGAGATGTAGCCCCGGTCGAACTGCATGCCTTCGACGTACTCGGTCTCGAAGCGCAGCCCCCGGCTCTCCTCGACCGTGATCACCCCGTCCTTGCCGACCTTGTCCATGACCTCGGCGATCAGCTCGCCGATCTCGGGATCGGCCGCCGAGATCGCCGCCACCTGGGCGATCTCCTGGCGCCCCTGGACCGGGGTCGCCATGCGCTTGATCTCCTCGACCACCACCCCGGTCGCCTGGTCGATGCCACGCTTGAGCAGCATCGGGTTGGCCCCGGCCGCCACGTTGCGCAGCCCCTCGGTCACGATCGCCTGCGCCAGCACCGTGGCCGTGGTCGTGCCGTCACCGGCCACGTCGTTGGTCTTGGTCGCCGCTTCCTTCAGCAGCTGGGCGCCCATGTTCTCGAACGGGTCTTCCAGCTCGATGTCGCGCGCCACCGTCACCCCGTCGTGGGTCACCGTCGGTGCGCCGAACTTCTTGTCGAGCGCCACATTGCGCCCCCGCGGCCCCAGCGTCGTCTTCACCGCGTCCGCCAGCGTGTCCACCCCACGCTTCAGCGAGTAGCGCGCCTGCTCGTTGAACTTAAGCTGCTTCGGCATCGTTGGCGTGTCCTCCGTCCTGTCTTGATCAGGGCAAGTCAAACCGGCGACCTGGCCCCGTCAGCATCGAGGGCCAGGACCGCCACGTGCGCATGCGATGTGAGTGCCCGTCAGGCTGCGGTAAGCCTAGCGCGCGCCCACCGGCTGCTTCGCCTCGACTACGACCGCGAGGACGTCGCTCTCACGCAGGATTAGGTACTCCTCGCCGTCGAGCTTGATCTCGGTGCCCGAGTACTTGGCGTAGAGGACAGTGTCGCCCACCTTGACCTCGGGCGCGATCCGCTTGCCCTCGTCGGTTAGGCGGCCCTGACCCACCGCGATGACCTCGCCCTGCTGCGGGCGCTCGGTGGCGGTGTCGGGCAGCACGATCCCGCCGCGGCTGACTTCCTCGCGCGGCTTCGGCTTCACCACGATGCGATCGGCAACGGGGATCAACTTCGACGCCATGGTATGCTCTCTCCTTCGCGTTCGCGTTGTCGTGTTCGTTGCATCGGCCGTCCGGGGTTCGGGGTCCCGGTCCGCCGGCCGCTCTAGCGCCGGTTGAGGAGGAGATTGAGCAGCACCGTGAGCACCAGGCTCAGCAGCAGGCTGGTGGCCAGCGGCACATAGAGGCTGAAGCCATCGCGCTCGACCGCGATGTCGCCGGGCAGGCGTCCGACAAACGGCAGCCGCCCGAGCAAGAGCAGCGCTCCCCCGGTGACCAGCAAAAGCAGGCCGCCGAGGATCAGCAGCCGCGCCAAACCGTCCAACCCGTCACCCGCCGCCACGCGCGCCTCACCTCTCCTGCGCCGCCGGGGTCAGCGACCCGGCTCCGCCCGCGCCTCGGCGCCCTTGCCGTCACCGCCCGGTGGCACCGGCGCCTGGGCCTCGCGGCGCAGCGCCAGGATTTCACGGATGCCGGCCGCGTTCACGCCGCGCCCGGCCAGCTCCGCGATCTCGCGCAGCAGCCGGATGTCGGCGTCGGAGTAGAGGCGCACCCGGCCTTCCGTGCGGGCGGGCCGGATTAGGCCCAATTCCTCCCACATCCGCAGGGTGTGGACCGGCGAACCGATCAGCGCGGCGGCGACCCGGATCCCGTACTTGGGCATCCGATCGGTGTCCACCTCGCCCATCGCCTGCCCCCTCGAACCGTCTCCACCCTAGATCCTAGCAGAGCTCATGGATTTTGTCAACTTCTCTCATGTCTTCCCTTTCTTTTGCTCACCTGTACCCTAAACTTTGCTCTTCACTCCTTGCAACTCCCTTTGTATCGATCACCACTCTTTATCACGGAAATTATCATTCCGGGAGGGCGTTTGGCGGTCGGGCAGGCGCCGGTCGGGCGGCTATCTTTACGCCGGGAGGCAGGAAAGCGGCGGTGTGCGACCCTCGAGGCGTCGGATCCAGATTGCAAATGTGGCAAACTCGACCGCAATCCGCTATACTGAATACGGTTGCCGCCTGGGCAGTCAGGCTCCGAAAGTGCGCTAGAAGGAGTCGGTTCATGGCTACCCCCACCCGCCCCGACCGTTTTCGCCAGCACGAGTTGCGCATGGAAAGCCTCCGCCGCGACCGCGTGAAATACGTCCAGATCTGCGTGCGCTGTGGCATGAGCCTGGACGAGGCCATGCTGGATTTCGATCAGATGATCATCGAGCTCGACCACCCCGAGGCGCTCACGGACTGACGCCCCCAGCCCACCGAACACAACGAGCGGGAGCCGCGATCCTCACGGTCGCGGCTCCCGCTCCGTTTTGCGCTACGCCCGGCGAACGATGCCTGCCGCGCTCAACCGTAGAGGTCGAGGTAGGCCGCCCAGTTCGGCACGATTAGATCCAGGTACAGCCGCGTCTCGTCGAAGTCGATCGCCTCGAAGAACATGTCCTCGTCGGCGCCGGCCCACCGCGCCCAGCGCCGGGTGTTGTCGTTGCCCGCGTTGTAGGCTGTCAGGGCGCGGTACGGGCTCCAATCCCATGCCTCGAGCTGGCCGCGCAGGTAGTAGGCGCCGTAGCGCACGCTCACGGCCGGCTGGAACAGCCGCCGCGCGTCGAAATCGCCCTCGCCCAGCGCCCGCGCGATCTCCTCGCCGGTCGACGGAACCACCTGCGTCAGGCCGCGCGCCTGGGCAACGCTCTCGGCGCGTGGGTCGAAGGCGCTCTCCTGCCGGATGAGCGCCAGCATAAGCAATGGATCGATCCCCTGCACCCGGGCCTGCTCGAGCACCAGACCGCCGAAGTAGGCTGGGTAGACGAGCTCGCGCAGGGCGCGTGGCGCCGACTCGATCGGTCGGTTGCCGATCCGCGCCGCCTTGAGCGCGGTCGTCATCGAGGCGTTGAACTGCCCCTCGTCGCGCAGTGCCAGCGCGATCGTGAAGAGCGCCGGCCCGTCGCCCGCGTAGCGCTCGACCAACCCCGCCACCTCCTCGCGGGCGAACGTGGTCAGGCCCACGCGGTTGAGCTCGGTCGCCACCTGCCAGGGCGGCTCGTCGGGGAGCCGGAGGACGGCGCCGCCGGCGGCGGGGTCGGCCTGCCGCAGCCACTCGCGCGCCTCCGCCTCCTGCTCGGGCGTGGCGCTCGGCCCCGCCGCCAGCGTGAGCGGGCGGAAGCGGCCGTCGAACGCTTGTCCCGAGCCGAGCAGGCGTGCCCGGACGCCGTAGAAGCTGTAGGGCGCGGTCGCCTCCGCCAGGCGGAACGATTCGGCCGCGGTGGCGGCGTCCCCGAGCGCGCGCTGGGCGAAGCCGCGCCAGTAGAGCGCGGCCGCCCTTGCCGCTCGATCCGACCCGTTCACCGCCAACCCGTTCCAGACATCTATCGCGCCCCCGTAGTCGCGCCGGAGGTGGCGTACCAGGCCGTTGCGGAAGGCAGCTGCGGCCGCCCGCTCGCTGCTCGGGTAGCGCTCCATCAGCCGGCCGTAGGTGCGGATGGCGCCGTCCGCATTACCCGACTGCTCGCGCAGCCGACCAGCATACCAGAGGGCGTCGGGTGCCCGCTCGGATGCCGGGAAGCGGTCGGCCACCGCGTCGTAGTGCGCCACGGCGGCCGTGACATCGTCGAGGTACTCCTCGGTCGCGGCGAGGTAGAAGAGGGCGCGCGGGGTGTCCGGGTGCTCCGGCTGCTCGTCGAGGAACTGGCCGAAGAGGCGCCGCGCCTCCGTGTAGCGGTGCGAGCGGTAGCGCACCATACCGCGCTCGAAGGCGCTGACCGCCTTGGGGGCGAGCGCGTCGAGCGCGTCGAGCGCCTGGCGCGCTCCGGCCGTGCCGGGGTAGCTGCGGACAACGGTCGCGTAGGCGTCGATCGCCGCCGGGATATTGCCGGCCGCGCGCTCGGCATTGCCGAGGCGCACGCCGATCTCGGCCCGGAAGCCGGGCGCCCGAGCCAGGTCGAGGATCGCCCGGTAGAGCGTCGCGGCGCCCGGGTGGTCGCCGAGCGCCGCACGCGCCCTGGCCGCGACGTCGCGCGCCTCGATGGCGGGCACGCGCCCGAGCTCCCGCCCGAAGGCGGCGGTCGCCACGTCGGCCGCCTCGCGGTGCCGGCCCGCCTCGAGCAGTGTCGCGGCGATCTCGATCTGCACGTACGGTTCGACCGCCGGCGAGGCACGGTAGGCGCGATAAGCCGCCACCGCCGCGTCGACGGCGCCCGCTCGGCGGTGGAGCGTGCCGGTAAGGAACGTCGCCCAGTTGGCGGGGTCGCTCTCGGGCAAGCGGCGACGGAGCTCGTCGAGCGTCGCCTGCGCGGCCTTCGAATCGTCGAGCTGGAGCTGGGCGCTCGCGATCCAGTAGAGCGCCTCGGCCTGCTCGGGTGGCGTACCCGTATCCGCCAGGCGTCGCAGCTCCACGATCGCCGCCCGCGGCTCCCCGTTGAAGAGCCGCCAGCGGGCCGAGGCCAGCGTGCCTGCGTCGCGAAACCGCGTCGCGAGGCCCTCCCGGGCCGCGCCGTCGGGCGTGACCTCGCCCGGACGGGGTGTGGCGGCATCTCCCGCGCTGTCGTCGGCGTAGGCGACGCCACGCGGGGTCACGCTCAGGGCGGTGGTGAGCGCGTTCCACGAGTCGTCGAGCGGCCCCGGTACGGGTTGCGCGAGCAAGTGGAGCGGCAGATCGATGCTGGAGACGAGGGTGACGGCGACGAGCGCCAGCGACAGCGCGGACATCTGGCGGCGGAGCGCGCGGCGCTCCGCCGGCCGGTCCGTCTCATGTATGCGTGCCATGCAAGACCCCGGATTCAGGCATTTCGGCCGGCCGACGCCGACCCCGGTCGAACGAGCCCGCCAGCGGGCTGGGGCGGTTCGCCGGGAGGCCCGGGTGAGCCGGTGGGCGCTCCGTCCGCGGGCAGCAGCCCGGCCAGTGCCCTGCCGGTGGCGCGGGCAGAAGGCGAAGTGCGCATGCCGCCCATCAGCGGGCCGCAGCTGGAGCCCTGCCAGTATAGCGCGGGCCCCGCCTCCAGGGCACCTGGGGTCACCCGCAGCTCTGTCGACACGGCTATAATCCCTCGCGCGGCGCGCCCCCGGGTTGGCGCGGCGCCGCGGCCGAGAGGGTGGGGCATTGCACCCCGGAGGTCGAGTGGGAGGCGCGGGGCGGTCGGGCGCGGGAGGTGAGAAGTTGGCGGACGCCGAGGTGATCGAGAGCCCGTTCGGGCGCTACTACGAGGAGTTCGAGGTCGGGCAGGTCTTCAAGCACTGGCCCGGCCGCACCATCACCGAGTTCGACGACACGCTCTTCTGCATGCTGACGATGAACCACCACCCAATGCACATCGACGCGCACTTCGCCGAGTCGACGCAGCACGGCCAGCGCCTCGTCGTCGGCACCCTCGTCTTCAGCCTCGTCGTCGGCATGACGGTGCGCGACCTCTCCGGCAAAGGGATCGCCAACCTGGACTACGACGAGGTGCGCCACCTCGGCCCGACCTGGCACGGCGACACGCTCTACGCCGAGTCGACGGTGATCGAGATGCGCGAGTCGCAGAGCAAGCCCGACCGGGGCATCGTGCGCGTCGAGACGCGCGGCATCAACCAGCGCGGGGAGGTCATCCTCACCCTCAAGCGCCGCATCCTGGTGCCCAAGCGGCCGGGAGCGGGCTGAGATGGACGGGCCGCTGGCCAGGGTCCGCGTCCTCTCGCTCGAGCAGTTTGGCGCCGGCCCCTGGGGTACGCTCCACCTCGCCGACCTGGGCGCCGAAGTCATCAAGATCGAGGACCCCGCCGCCGGTGGCGATGTTGCCCGCTATGTGCCGCCCTACGCCGGCGACCGCGACAGCCTCTATTTCCAGTCCTTCAACCGCAACAAGCGCAGCCTGACGCTCAACCTCCGCACGGCCGAGGGGCGCGCGCTCTTCCACGAGCTGGTGGCGGTGTCCGACGCGGTGTTCAGCAACCTCCGCGGCGACCAGCCCGAGCGGCTCGGCCTCACCTACGCGCACCTGCGCCACCACAACCCGCGCATCGTCTGCTGCGCGCTCACCGGCTTCGGCATCACCGGGCCGCGCCGCGAGGAGCCGGGCTACGACCAGCTCTGCCAGGCCTACGCCGGCTATATGAGCCTGACGGGTGGCCCCGACACGCCCCCCGCCAAGTGCGGCGTCTCGATCATCGACTTCGCGGGCGGCGTGACCGCCATGGTCGGGTTGCTCGCGCTCCTCAACCGCGCCGGGCGCACCGGCGTCGGCGGGGACGTCGATGTCAGCCTGTTGGACACCGCCATCGCCCAGCTCAACTACCTCGCCATCTGGACCCTCAACCGCGACTACGAGCCCCCGCGCCTGGCCGACTCCGCCCACCCGACGATCGTGCCATCGCAGGTCTTCCCGACGCGCGACGGCCACATCATGGTCGTCTGCCTCAAGGAGAAGTTCTGGGAGCTGCTGGCGGCGGCGCTCGAGCGGCACGACCTGCTGGCCGACCCGCGCTACGCCGACTTCGCGGGCCGTCTCACCCACAAGGCCGAGCTGATCGGGGAGCTCGAGCGCACCTTCGCCACGCGCCCGACGGCGGAATGGCTGGAGCGGCTGCGCGGCCAGGTGCCGGTCGCGCCCGTCAACTCCGTGGGTGAGGCATTGAGCGACGAGCAGGTTACCGCGCGCGACATGGTGATCGAGGTCGATCACCCCGTGTTCGGGCGGTTGCGCGAGACCGGCAACCCGATCAAGGTCGCGGGCTGGCGCGAGCCCCGCTACGCCGGGCCAGCGCTGGGTGCCGACACCGAGGCGATCTTACGCGACTTGCTCGGCCGCGGGCGGGCCGAGATCGATGCGCTGCGGGCCCGCGGCGTCGTTTGACAGCCTCGACAAAGCGGCAGCGGCCGCTCTGGATTGAGCGGCCGCTGCCGGGCGGAGCGGGAGACGAGTCTCGAACTCGCAACATCCACCTTGGAAGGGTGGCGCTCTACCAATTGAGCTACTCCCGCGCTCCTCGAATTGTAGGTTCCCGCCGCCGACCTGTCAAAA